>NZ_JALPRS010000001.1:2416875-2718985 GCF_023630255.1 Pontibacter deserti
TTATCCATTTTTAATTTTTGTGAAGTTTGCTTTATAAGTGAGGTGCCAAACATACTGACAATCTCGTACTTGAATTTAAAGGCGTATACTCCTACAATAATTTGTAATTTCGCGCTTCAGTTTACATACGGTTGCCTTACTTGTTAGTTAACTTAAGTATAAATACCGGTGTTGCTGAACATAATTTATACTTACACTTATACCTTATACTATGAAAAAATATGTAGCAACGCTTGCTATACTTTGCCTTGGCGGCTTCTATTCCTGCAAAACAACCGAAGAGCAAACCGCCTGCATCGATCCTACAAAAATTAACCCCGATGCGATCTGTACCATGCAGTACGACCCTGTCTGTGGCTGCGACAACAAAACCTATGGCAACGCCTGCGTTGCTAACAATGCCGGAGTTACTTCCTTCGTTAAAGGCGAATGCCCGACCCAGAACTAAGTTTATACTTCAGCTAAAATAAAGATGAGCGAGAAAAGATACATTAAGCAGACAAAGCCATTCCGTGTGCCCACTACCGATGGCAAACTAATAGAAGAACATTTCGGGCATGCATCTACGCGTACCGGTGAGTTTAGTGTTGCCCACATGGTAGCACCGCCACACTGGAGCGAACCACACCAGACCCCCGATTTTGATGAAATAACGATTGTTACCCGAGGCCGGAAATTAATTGAGATAGATGGTGAAGAAGTGGAAGTAAAAGCCGGGGAAACTATACTTATAAAGGCAGGCACCCGCATCCGTTACGCCAACCCTTTCGACGAAGAAACGGAATACTGGTCTGTCTGCATTCCGGCTTTCGATATTAACTCCGTACACCGGGAGGACAGCTGATTTGAAGATTTGTAAATTTGAAGATGGGAAGTTCTAACTATAAAAAAGTTGCTGCTATACTTTAGCAGTGGCTTTTTTATAAATCTCCCTGTCTTAACTATAAAACGAAAATGCCCGGCTAACTATAGCCGGGCATTTTTTATACTTCAGAATGTAAAGATGATTTTCAAATCTTCACATCTCCAATTTTTCTAATTACTTAGAGATCATCTCCACGATATCTTCAGAGATACCCATTGTTGAGAAACCGCCGTCGTGCATCAAGTTCTGCATTGTCACGTAACGGGTCAGATCCGAGAACAGCGTGATGCAGTAGTCAGCGCAAGCTTCGGCTGGTGCATTACCCAGTGGCGACATTTTATCGGCGTACTCGAAGAACGCATCGAAACCACCTACACCAGTACCGGCTGTAGTTTTAGTTGGCGACTGCGACACGGTATTTACACGGATTTTTTTGCTGCGGCCTAAACGGTAGCCATAGTTACGCGCAATTGACTCCAGCACCGCTTTCGCCTGCGACATATCAGTATAGTCAGGGAATACGCGCTGTGCTGCAATGTAAGAAAGTGCAACTATAGAACCCCATTCGCTCATGGCATCCTGCTTTTCAGCAACGTGCATTACTTTATGGAATGATAAAGCAGAAATGTCAAGCGTTTTCAGGAACCACTCATAGTTCAGGTCGCCGTAAGACTTGCCTTTACGGATGTTAGGGCTCATGCCAATAGAATGCAGCACGAAGTCGATCTTACCACCCAGTATTTCCTGCGCTTTTGCAAACAGGTTCTCCAGGTCCTCTACTGAAGTTGCATCAGCAGGTATAATCTGTGCGTTGCAGGTTTCAGCCAGTTTGTTGATCTCGCCCATACGCATAGCAAGTGGTGCGTTGGTTAATATAAACTCAGCTCCTTCTTCCTTGGCACGCAATGCTACTTTCCACGCAATAGATTTTTCATCCAGTGCTCCGAATATGATTCCTTTTTTTCCTTTTAAAAGATTGTAAGACATGTCTTTATCAAGTTAATTTTTGTTCCTTTTCCAGAAATCCAGGCGCAACGTATAAACTGCGCTGAATTGGGCGGCAATATAGCAATAACTAAGTATAACTCAAGTTACAAAACTGGGTGGCTGTTATAGTTAACGTGCATTTTATACTTTGGCCAAGCCACTTAAAATAAAAAACCCTTCTCTGTTTTAGAGAAGGGTTTAATTTTAACTTATAATGAGAGCAACTCTTTAGCACTCTGATAAGCATTGGCACTTGGATTGGCACCGGCTATCATATGGGCAATCTCGTTCACGCGCTCTTCTTCGTTCAGTTGCTTAATGCGGCTGATCGTTCTGTCTTCGCGATCTTCCTTATACACAAAGTAATGATAGTCGCCTTGGGCGGCTATTTGTGGCAAATGCGAGATTGCAATGATCTGGTGTTTCTGCGCCATTTGCTGCATCATACGGCCCACTTTTACGGCCACTTCACCGGATATACCAGTATCGATCTCGTCGAAAACTATAGTTGGCAGTGCAGTTTTATCGGCCAGCATGTACTTCACACTCAGCATCAAACGCGAGAACTCACCACCTGAGGCTGCTTTTACCAGTGTTTGTGGCTGCGCTCCTTTGTTGGCACTGAAAAGTATACTTATCTCGTCGGTACCGGTGGCGGTTGGCTGTGCTTCTTTGTGTTGGATAACGATGCGCGCATTCGGCATACCAAGGTCGGCCACTAGGTCGTGCAGCTCCTGCTCAAATTTGCTAAACGATGCCTGTCTCCTATCTGATAACTCTTTGGCTTTCTTTAGCACTTCCTGGTACGCTGCATCCATTTCTTTTTTGGTTTTGGCAATAGCATTATCCAGATTCAGAACATTACCAACTTTCTGCGACAGCTCTTCCTGAATAGCCAATAGCTCAGCTATAGTTTGTACCTGGTGCTTGCGCTGCAACGTATAGATCATGTTCAGGCGCTCCTGTACTTCCAGGGTGCGCTGCGGATCAGCTTCGGTTTTACGCTCGGCATCTTCCAGTTCACCGGCAATATCGTTCAGCTCAATCAGGGTGCTATCTACACGTGATTTCAGCTCTTCATATTTAGCTGAGAACTGGGCAAGTTGGCCTATCAGGTAAGATGTATCTTTTAAAGCCGATGTAATGTTAAAGTCAGACTCCGTCAGGCTTTGTACCGCCTGCGTTAGTTTCAGTTTAATGTCTTCGGCATTTTCCAGTTGCTTCAGTTCTTCTTCTAACACTTCCTGCTCGTCAGCTTCCAGTTTTGCCTCTTCAAACTCGTTCAGCAAAAAGGTATTATAGTCAAGCTCCTTCTGCGACTGTGCCAACTGGTCTTCAAGCTTTTTATAGTCTGATTCCAGCTTTTTATAGGTGCGGTATGTTTCGCTGTAAGCCTTCAGGTACGACAGGTTTCCAGCGTAAATATCCAGCGAGGTGTTGCCCGCATATATATCCAGGATATTCAGCTGATAGCTTGTATCACCTAACTGCAAAGTATCATGCTGCGAGTGTACATCCATTAGGTTCTCCCCTATCTTACGGATCACATCCAGCGTAACAGGCGTGTCGTTCACAAAAGCTCTCGATTTACCACTCGGGCTGATCTCACGGCGCAAGATGCAGGTATTATCAAAGTCCAGGTCTTCGGCAGTAAAAATCTCCTGCAGGTTATACTGTGAGATATCAAACACCCCCTCGATCACACATTTCTGATCTTGGTTAAAAAGCAGTTTGGTATCGGCTCGGTTACCCAGCAGCAGCCCGATGGCTCCCAGCATAATGGATTTACCGGCACCGGTCTCACCGGTAATAATATTCAGCACCGGCGATGGGTGCATCTCCAGCTGCTCAATTAAGGCGTAATTCTTTATTTTAAGGTCTATCAACATAGATTAAGACTCAAGACTATAGACATAAGATGTAAGACTTTTGCCTATGCGAAAGTTCGGAAATTCTGTTATTTTTTTACCAAGTATAAGTATGGTTTATACCTGATTATTTGGCTTTAAAGTATAAACAAAAGACAGGCGGAGGAGAAAGCTCGTTTTATACTTCTGTTACTCTACCAAACTGCTTCTATATCGTAAATTACTTCCTGAATCTGATCTGTGGGCAAAACGTGTTTGCTTCTGCGCATATCCAGCACGGTAATATTATCAGGAGATACCTGCAGTAATTTACCGGCCAGTACTACCCTGCTGCGCAACACCACCTGCACTGCCGATTGTTCCAACAGTTCCGGAGCATGTTGTTGTAGCCTGGTTCCGGCTATACGAATCTGGCGTTTGCCCATTTGATTTTGCTGGCGAAAGTATAGTTTATCGCCTCCGTGAAGTTAAGCTCTTTTTCTGAGATTTGAAATTTAGCGCTTGAGTAGCTGGTCGTATTTGGAGCGGTTGGTTGGGTCTGCTTCCGTTAACAAAGTATAAGCTGCCTGCTTATCGGCTGGCGCGGCTGTTTTAAACATGTTCAGTAACTCATCCGACTTTGCCTCGAAGAAAGAACGAACTATAGCTGCACCTGGTTTCTGTTTGTTCAGGCGGTTTACTTCCTGTAACACTTCCAGCACTGATTTACGTGCCTTCTCCGGGTTCTCTGCCATCATATCCAGCCCATGGCGGTGCATTTTATAGATGCCCTCCCGGAAACCTGCGAATTGAGGGTCCTGCAGGTTATCGATGATCCAGTAGCGGTTTCGGTTGCTGTCAAATGCTTTCCAGCCCGGGTAGTTAGTACCCTGCGAAGCAGCCAGGTTTACCACACTTCTTGCCTTATCAAATGCCGGTCCGCCCCCCATTCTGCCAAAGCTGTCGTTATCCATCCCGATGATCAGGTAAGCGTAAAAAGCCAGCATCGAGGTAAGGTTAGAGCTATAGTTGTTCTCGGCGAACTGTAGCAACTGTGCATTGCTATACTCAAACTGCCAGTCTTTATCTATAAATGTAAAAAGCGTAGATTCATAACCTGTACCATAGGCTGGCCTCACAGAAACCACCTGCACATTAGCCTTAAATATCCCGATCTGCGGCATCTCTGTCAGGTTTATAAGCAGGCGGCATTTAATACGCTCTTCTGCACCATAAGACTGGTTGCTCCAGCGCTGTGTGTTCATCAGCTCTTCTATGCGGGTCTGCATTTCAGTAAACAGCTGTCGGTCCGTAGACTGTATCTGGTCACTGTTTACTACCACGTCACATAGCAATTCCTGAGCTTTCGCTCCAAGCGCAGCTATACTTAGCATTACCAGCAAAAGAAGTTTCTTAGCCATGTAGTCGGTCCCAAACCAGGTTTACAATATCCTGTGCCACCTCAGTCTTCTGTTTCAGTTCAAAAGCAGTTGTTTTATCAGGCTCTATAATAGTTATCTTATTGGTGTCATGCTTAAAACCAGCGCCTTCATCCCGCAGCGAGTTCAGCACGATCATATCCAGGTTCTTTTTCTTTAGCTTTTCGGCAGCGTTAGCACTTTCGTTATCTGTTTCCAGGGCAAAGCCGACTGAAAGCTGCCCCGGCTTTTTCTGTTTACCTAAAGCTGCCGCTATATCAACGTTCTTAACAAGTTCTATTGTGAGTTCGTTGCCCGCTTTCTTAATTTTTTTATCGGCTACTACCTTTGGTTTATAATCGGCAACGGCTGCTGCATACACAAGTATATCAGCTTCATCAGCACGTTCCATCACAGCAGCATACATTTCGTCGGCGGTAGTTACAGGTATAACTGTTATACTTTGACTTTCCGCTTTTTGAGTAGTAGGACCTGAAACCAGGTATACTTTTGCTCCGCGGGCAGCAAAGCAGGCAGCCAGTGCAAATCCCATTTTACCTGTAGAGTGGTTGCCTATAAAACGAACCGGATCTATAGGTTCGTAGGTTGGGCCTGCTGTTAGCAATACGGTTTTGCCTTTAAACGATCTTTCCTTCACGGGCAAAAAAGTTCTGAAGTACCTCTACTATTTCTTCCGGCTCAGCAAGCCTGCCCTGCCCTACCAGCCCACTTGCCAGTTCACCATAACCTGCTTCTATAATGTGGTTGCCATAGCTGCGCAGCTTCGCAAAGTTTGTCTGAACAGATGGGTGCTGGTACATATCCAGGTCCATGGCCGGTGCAACAAACACAGGACAGCGTGCTGATAAGTAAGTTGCAGAAAGCAGGTTATCGCAAAAGCCGTTGGCAAACTTGGCCACTGTGTTGGCACTGGCCGGGGCAACTACCAAGGCATCGGCCCACAAGCCAAGCTCCACGTGGTTGTTCCAAAGGCCGCTTTCATCTTTTACAAAACTGGTAAGTACAGGCCGTTTAGAGAGCGTAGCCAGTGTGAGCGGGGTTATAAACTCAGAAGCAGAAGTGGTCAGGATTACCTGTACTTCTGCTTCTGCTTTTACGAGTTGGCGAACCAGCAGAGCAGCTTTATAAGCAGCTATACTTCCGCAAACTCCCAATATTATCTTTTTATGCCGGAGCATGTGCTGCAATTACAGCGTTTCTTCAGTTGTTCCCTCTTCTTCAGGGTTACGCAGGTATACTTTTCCTTCCAGGAACTCCTCAATAGCTAGGCTGGTTGGCTTTGGCATACGCTCGTAGTATTTAGAGATTTCGATCTGCTCACGGTTCTCGAACACTTCTTCCAGGTTGTCTACAGTTGTAGCAAACTCGGCTAATTTAGAGTTCAATTCCTCTTTCAGCTTCACAGATATCTGGTTAGCTCTTTTAGAGATAACTGCCACAGACATGTATACGTTGCCGGTCTGCTCTGCAAAATCGGCCATGTTGCGTGTTACAATTGATGATGGAACTGATGCCATATGTATATACTTAAGAATTTGCTTGATTTTTTTTCTCTGATTTAATTCGCTCCAGCTCTGCCAGTGCGTTGTCGTAGACCTGACCGGCAGTACGGGTAAATTCGCTTTCCGGATACTGATCTACAAAATTCTGGTAAAACTCTACTACTTCGTAGTAACGATCTTCCTGCTTATCGGCCACACTCTGCTTTGCATACTCATACTGCGACTCTATTTTTAAATAGGCAGCTTCTTCAGCAAACGGCGAAGACGGATATTCTCTCATAAAATTGGTAAGAGCAACAACTGCAGCTTTATAACGGTGTATTTTATAGTATAGCTTTGCGCTATCAAATGCTTTCTGGTCTAGTTTGCGGCTCAGGTTATCAAGAATCTGGTTTGCTTCTGCTACGTATTCGCTCTGCGGATAACGCTGTATAAACTCCTGTACCCCTTCCATGGCTGTAAGCGTGCTTGCCTGGTCCTGCTCATAGTTCGGCGACTCATTGTACAATGATTTCACCTGCATAAACATCGCCTTTTCAGCTTTCTCGCTACGTGGATACGTGGTATAGAAATTACGGAAATAGGTTTCGCTGAGCAGGTAATTACCCAGCTCATAGTTAGCACTTGCCTGGTAAAACAAGGCATCTTCAGCCTGTTCGGTACCTGTAAGCAGTGGTGTAACAGCATCTAATAGCTCGCCTGCACGGTAGTAATCACCTTTCTCGTAATACTTTACGGCAGCTTCATACTTTTTCTGTACATCGTTGCTTTTCAACAGCTTCTGATAATTACTACAGCTTGCAGCTGTCAGTAACAGGGCAAAAAGTACAACGATATGGGAAAATCTCTTTTTCATGAACAGGCAAAATTATACAATATCCATATGATTTACAACTATGAACCAAACCAACTTAAATAAACATAAATGTGCCTGGCTACTGATTTCGCATTAATCCTCCGCGCCGGTTGCTGGTTTGGTTTTTAGCAGGTGTGTCACGTTTCTTTTGCTGCGTTCCTGTCTGCTGTTTTGGTTTGGCTGCTTTTTTAGGAGTAGTTTTTTTAGGAGCCACAGCAGCACGCTTGGCAAATACCTGTGGTTTGCTAGGCCTTAATTCTTCCAGCCAGGTAAAACCTTCCAGTTGTTTGTCTGTAGGTTTAAGTTCGTGTGGCGGTATAAAATTCGCGTCCGGATTCACCAGAAACGAGATCTTGTTCAATTTATTTTCTGCGAACTGCAATACCATGTTACTACAGATGGCTTTGTTCATACCGGTCACGGTTGTATCACCTTCCAGGGCAAAGTATAAACTCTCGCCATTACCATTCACGTTTAGTCGCTTCAGATCGCCATTGGTAAAATATGCAATCATGTTCCGGCCTTTTACCTGGTTATAGTTGCTCAGCGTATCTTCTGAAGACATAAAGGCATTGCTGTACATGTACATGCGGTCGATGGTCTTGTTGCGCAGGTAAACATGTATGGTATCAGATACGAGCTGGTTCTTCTCACTCCAGAGCACAGGTTTCACGTTCATGTGCATTACGGAGTCGGTGCGGTTAAAGCTGAGCGAATCACATTTCCCCTGCAGGTCTGATTTAAATATCTTTACATTATTAAAAGCGAAGAGCATGCTTTTACCTGTTGCCCCTTGCGCTTCTTTCGAAATCAACGAATCTGCTGACAAGTACAGCGTATCATCCTTCATGATACTTTCCATAACAGGGCTGCCCGAAACTTTTGCTATACCACGGTCGCGCCAGTAGCGGCCCAACTGCCCGCGCACTGTTACATCATCTTTCAGCGATCTGAGCGACACATTCTTTCTGGCAACACCATAACCCGTGTTCTGGTCATAGTAAAGTTCATCGCCACCTAATCTATATTCCGGCGTCAGGATGTAGGCATTTTTCCCGAAGTTCGAGATTTTTGAAATTGTATTGTAAGTTCCCTGTTCAGCGTACAGATCACCTTTTTCTCCTTTAATTACCGTTGGCCCGGCAAAGTATACTACCTTACTTTGCGTATTGTAGCGCATGTTCTGGGCGGTAATATTATAATCGGCGGTGGTAACCTTAACATTCTGCTGAAAAGTAAATTCCTTGGTATTGGTATTGTAGGAGCCCTTCCGGCTTTCCAGCCTGTTTTCAGGGTCTACAATAGTTCCGCCTTCGGTATAGGTAGCTGTTTTGGTGTTCAAGTCATAATCCAAGCTGGGCGTGGTCAGATTCATGCGTGGATCCTGCATGGTTACATTCCCGCTCATTCTGGCTGTTCTTTTTATACCATCATAGGTCGCACGGTCGCCTGTTATAGTCAGCGTATCTCCCTGGTTAATCCGCACATTGCCAAATGCCTCCAGAATATCTTTGTTGTCGCCATATTGGTACACAGAATCAGCATAAAGAAAGGTATCGCGTTGTTTAAAGCGTACATTACCAAGCAGTTTATCTATCCGGCGGCCATTAAAAGTCCCGCCTTTCAAACTATCTGCACCAATAAGCTCTACCCTACCCGACTGCTGTTGCCTCGGCTGTTCCTGCTTAGGCCTGGTTTGCTGGGGTACAGGCTGCTGCTTTACCTGCGGCGGGCGACCAGGCTGCCTTCTCAGCTGTTGCTGTCCGAAAACCGCGAGGGAAATCAGGGTAAAGACAATAGAAAACAGTAATTTTGTATACTTCATTCTTTTAATAGATTCAAGACTTAAGACACAAGACATAAGATTACTTCAGAAAGAGGAATTAAACCCCAGTATACTTTGATATAGTCTTGTGTCCTGTGTCTGACATCCTGTGTCTCTTTATACTTCAAAATTAGGAAAAATTTACCAGCCGCTGCTTATGCTACAGAAAGTTTCAGGTTTTATACAATCTCATACGCTTTGCCAGCCAGAGAGTAAAATTTTAGCAGCCGTGAGCGGCGGCATCGATTCGGTGGTGCTTTGCGAAGTGCTGCATAAACTTAAGTATAACTTTGCTATAGCGCACTGTAATTTCGGGTTACGCGCTGAAGACGCAGAGGCAGATCAATTATTCACTAAAAAGCTGGCTAAAAAGTACGATGTGCCTTTTTATACAGAGAACTTTAACACCCGTGCCTTTGCCGAGCAGGAAAAACTTTCGATACAAATGGCTGCACGCACACTGCGTTACCAGTGGTTTGAGCAGGTTCGCCAGCAGGAAGGCTATGGTTATATAGCTACTGCCCACCATAGCAACGACACAACCGAAACCATATTGCTGCACCTGACCAAAGGCACAGGTATAGCCGGCCTGCACGGCATTCCGGCAAAAAACGGAAACATTATCCGACCTATGCTTTCGGTTTCCAAAGACGATATTTTTGAGTTCGTAACGGAGCACAGGCTGATCTGGCGTGAAGATGTGTCGAATGAGACAACCAAGTACCAGCGTAACAAGATACGCCATGAGGTTATACCTGTACTTAAGGAGATTAACCCAAACCTGGAGGAAACCATGCTACACACTGCTGAGCGGGTAAGCCACGCCGAAAGTATAGTTACCGCCTATATCGGGAACCTCCGCAATCAAAGTATTAAAGAAGCTGAAAATGCAACGTATATTTCGCTGAGGCCGCTGCAAAATGCCACGGGCTTACCGGTTGTGCTGCACGAGCTGTTACGTCCGTTCAATTTCAGTTATAGTGTGGTGCTGGAGTTAGTGGATGCACTGGAAGGGATATCAGGAAAGCAGTTTGACTCGCCAACGCACACTTTAGTTAAAGACCGCGACCAATTGGTAATCACCACCCGTAACCTGAGTAGTTTCGGAAGTATAGTTATAAACGAAGGCGATGAGCAGGTTGAGGCGGGGAATGTATACTTTCGTATAAAATACATTGATGCAGATAAGTATAAGCTAAACCCCAAACCACATGTAGCCGCGTTAGATGCTGAGCAGTTAAAATTTCCGCTAAAATTACGTACCTGGCAGGAAGGTGACTGGTTTGTACCGCTAGGCATGAACGGCAAGAAAAAGATCAGTGATTTCCTGATCGATAAAAAAGTACCGGCTAACCTTAAATCTCAAACCCTAGTATTAGTATCCGACCAGTCGATAGCCTGGATCGTGAACCAGCGCCTCGATAACAGGTTTAAGGTAACAGACAAAACACAAAAAGTGGTGGAGATATCTTTAGAGAGACGCTAGATAGTAGATTTTAGACGTTTGATTTTTTTCAGCTAAGATGTTTAACAAACTTTTATAGTCTATTATCTAATATCTAACGCCTATTGTCTGTCATTAATAATAGATTTTTCTAATTTTACCGGAATTAACCGAATTCTCAAACTAACATAAAGTATATCCGATAATGAAAGTAACTGTAGTTGGAGCTGGTAACGTTGGTGCAACTTGCGCTGATGTTTTGGCTTACCGCGAAATCGCGAACGAAGTAGTTTTAGTGGATATTAAAGAAGGTTTTGCTGAGGGCAAAGCGCTTGATATCTGGCAGAAAGCCCCTATCAACCTTTACGATACGCGCACTGTAGGCGTAACGAACGATTACAGCAAAACTGCTGGTTCTGATGTAGTAGTTATCACGTCTGGTTTGCCACGTAAGCCGGGCATGACCCGCGACGACCTTATTTCTACGAATGCAGGCATCGTAACATCAGTAACTGAAAACATTGTAAAGCACTCTCCTGATGCTATCATCATTGTGGTGTCTAACCCACTTGACGTGATGACTTATGCTGCACATATTACTTCTAAGCTGCCGCGCACAAGAGTAATGGGTATGGCTGGTATCCTGGACACTGCGCGTTACAGAGCGTTCCTTGCTGAGGCCCTGAACGTATCTCCAAAAGATATCCAGGCGGTATTGATGGGTGGCCACGGCGACACCATGGTTCCGCTTCCGCGTTACACTACAGTTGGCGGTATCCCCGTAACGGAGCTTATCGATGAAGAAACGCTGAACGCTATAGTTGAGCGCACTAAGAATGGTGGTGGCGAACTGGTGAAACTGATGGGTACTTCTGCCTGGTATGCTCCAGGTTCAGCAGCTGCCCAGATGGTAGAAGCTATCGTACGTGATCAGCGCCGCGTGTTCCCGGTTTGCGTGAAGCTTGAAGGTGAGTATGGTATTGATGGCGTATACCTAGGTGTACCAGTTATACTTGGCAAAAACGGTATCGAGAAGATTATCGAACTGCAACTGAACGAAGACGAGAAGCAACTGCTGGAAACATCTCGCGGTCACGTGAAAGAAGTTATGGACGCGCTTGACAATATCAACGCTGCCAAAGCTTAAGTATAAAATTACTTATTGATAACAAAAAAGCCGCTTCTGAACAGGAGCGGCTTTTTTGTTTTATAGGCTTAGCTAGTATCAGCTTAATTTATAGTTTCGGCCCTACTATAGAAACTAGCTATACTTTGATCTTATTCTTCTTTATAGTTCTGAAATACTTACGGGCAGCTTTGTCATCTTCTTTTAGAGTAATTACAACGACTCCATTACTGCCTCTTTCACCGAAAGCATCCTCAGCCTTTTGTCCTTTCAAAACATTTACATTTACTATCCAATTCGGGTCAATCTCTGAGTAATCATCAATTTTATAGTAGTCCTCCTCATCCTGCACAACAATTAGTGGACCTTTATTTTCACTTTGATGATATGGGCCAGAGTAAGCACCTGTGTTTAGCTGACTCATTATCTTATTATCTTCAGAGTTGCCCTGTGCAATGGCAGAACCTGAAATTAACGCCAGAATCAGTATTAAGCTTGGAAGTATAGATTTCATAGAACAAGTGTATGGTTGAGACATATTTAAAAGGTAACTATAAAATTCTATAAAACCTATTCCTTCTGACTTGCCTGGAACAGCTTCTGTTTTTCTTCTTTAGAAAGGCTTTCGTATCCTGAGCTGGAGATTTTATCAAGTATAAGGTCAATCTCTTTCTGGCTTGGCTTACCTACAGTGGTGGTAGCGCTACCATTGGTTCTGGTAGAATAAGCGCTGGTCCGGTGGGTTACTTTTAATTTTGGTTTACGACTAAACAAGCCACCGAAGAAATTAAATATAGCATGTAAAGGTCGGCCCATGTCGTTGCCTCGCTGTAGTTGTTTTATAAACAACCAGCCAATTAAAGCTCCGCCTAAGTGCGCAATGTTACCACCCGCATTATCGCCAACTGCCCCCGACATAGAGAGCAACACCAGGAACAAAGCAATATACTTGATACGAACCGGCCCGATCAGCAGCAGATTAAATGTATAGTTTGGCAGCAAGGTGGCTGCCGCTACAACTATGGCCAGCACACTCGCCGATGCTCCGATCATAACGGAATTAGCAGCCCGATCTTCGAAGTATGGAATAAAGTTGTAGGTAAGTAAGTATAACAAACCACCGGCAATACCGCCAAGCACATACAAACTCAGCAGTTTTTTATCGCCCAGGTATTCCCGTATCAGTTGCCCGAACCAGTACAGGTTAAGCATGTTAAAAATGATGTGCAGAAAGCCTTGGTGGGTAAAAAAGTAAGTAATAATTGTCCAGGGGCGGGTAATGAACACCATTGGGCTGGAATGCAGCTCAATAAAGCTCATTATTAAATTATATGCACCCGGCCCGGCTGTAAAGGTAAGCAGCAGGCGCAGCACTATCAGCACCACAAACACGATCACGTTTATCAGTATCAGCTGTTTGAGCGTGTTGTTGGGCTGACGGAAGGTATCTTTTATATCTTGAAGTATACTCATGTAAATAGATGCTCTGTAGGAGACTTAAGCGACAAGGGTACCAGATAAACCAGGCATGTACCTCAACAACTATGTTCGTGTCGCAGGAGTTCTATACTTAATACTCGCTGTAATCGTTTCGCCCCCACATTTTTATGAGTATATACGCAAACAGCATTCCGCCGAGGTGTGCAAAGTGTGCTACATTATCGCCTGCCACACGGTTAAAACCAGTATATAGTTCATATGCTCCGTACAACAGCACAAAGTACTTAGCTTTTATAGGTACAGGCAGAAACAGCAGGAAAAGCTCCAGGTTCGGGAACAGCATACCAAAAGCCATCAGGATGCCAAATACCGCTCCCGAAGCACCCAGCATCGGACTGTTAAAAATAGCATCGTATACTTCTCTTACAACAGATTTGCTTTCTTCCACATACTCTGTCCTGTCTGGGTTACGCTTCATGGCAATTGCCAGCTGGCGACCAGAACTCTCCTTCAGGTGCTCATCCATGTAGTTATTAAAGGCTACAGGGCTTGGGTTCTCAATATAAGCGACTGTATCGTGGCGCAGTTCGCTCAGTTCATACGCACGCACACCAGAATAAAGTATACTTGCTCCCAGGCCTGTAATCAGGTAAAAAGCCAGAAAACGTTGTGAACCCCAGAACCGCTCCAGCATTGGCCCGAAAATGAACAAGCTGAACATATTACTAAATAGGTGCCCCCAGCTGCCATGTAAGAACATATGCGTTATAAACTGCACAGGGTTAAAGTAATCGGAGGCAAAGTGGTAGAGCGCAAACTGACGGGCATCAAACAAGCTACCCTGAAGTATAAAAACTACCACGTTGATGATCAAGAGGTTCCTGACCATAGGGGTTATATTGAACATGTTTTACGTTGTTTTGAAGTATAAATTCTGCTTACGTAAACAGCCCGAAATCTATACTTTAGTTGCTGCCGTTTGATTAAAAAGAGCAATCAGCAGGTCTACAATCAGAAATTAATTTTTCTGGAACAGCTCATGCAACTGGTTAAGCTCCATGATTACAAGCGTCTTCTGTCCGGCTGGCGTATAGTTTGGCACCTGGCAGGCAAAGAGCTTATCTACTAACGAGTTCATCTCCAGTTCCGACATGCGGGTTTGTAACCTGCCTGCTAATCTTTTGGCCATGGCACGCGCGAGGTTCTCTCTTCTATCTAACTTCAGGGTGGCCAGATTGTTTTTATATTGCTCTACCAGTTCCTCCAGAAGTTCCTTTTCATTGGCAGCCTGTACATCGGCAGGTATGGCATTAAGTATAATAGTGTTACCCCCGAAATCTTCGAACTGAAAACCCAGCTCCAGGAACTCTGCCTTTAATTCTTTTACCAGCGCAGCATCAGCCGGAGATAATTCTATCGTTTGCGGGAACAGCAATGCCTGAGAGATGACAGCTTTCTTCTGCAGCGATGTCACATACTTCTCATACAAGATCCGTTCCTGTGCCGCCTGCTGGTCTATGACCATAATACCAGATTTTACTTGTACCAACAGGTATTTCTGGTGCACCTGCAGCGTTTTATTGGATGTAGCCGGACTAGCATCTGCAGCGAAAGCATCATCAAGCAGGTTTATACTTGCCGCTGATGAAATGCGCTCTTCACCTGTTGGTTGGTTATGCATTGGCTCGTATAGTTGCTCCCACCCTGCCGAGCTTACCCGTTTAGGTGCCGACGCTGGTGCCGAAAAACCTGAAGAAAATGTGGTACGCTCCTGCTCAAAAGCATTCTCGTTGTTCTGTATGCGTATTGGCTGCAACGGCGCAAAGTTCACATCCCCATCAAAGTCCAGCGATGGAGCAATGTTGTGCGCACCCAACGATTTACGAACAGCCGAATGCACAATGGCGTACACCGTTTTCTCGTCGTCGAACTTTATCTCAGTCTTGGTCGGGTGTACGTTTATATCAATCTTATCCGGCTCAATATCAATAAAGAGCACATAGAACGGGTAACTCTCTTTTGGCAGCAAACCTTCGAAAGCCGTCATGACGGCATGGTTCAGGTAGCCACTTTTTATAAAGCGGTTATTCACGAAAAAGAACTGTTCGCCACGGGTTTTCTTGGCAAATTCAGGCTTGCCAATGTAACCACGTACGCTCAGGAATGGGGTTTCTTCGTCGCAGAGCGCCATCTGCTCTTTATAGTTGTTCCCGAAAATACCGATAATACGCTGGCTCAGCTTAGCCGATGGCAGGTTGAAAACTTCTACTTCGTTATGGTACAGCGAGAACGCGATCTCCGGGTAAGCTAATGCTACTCTTTGAAATTCATCGAGTATATGGCGCATCTCCACAGCATTGGTCTTCAGGAAATTACGTCGCGCCGGCACATTATAGAACAGGTTCTTAACGGCTATACTTGTACCTGATGGTGTAACAACCGGCTCCTGGGTAACAACAGCTGAACCCTCCACTAAAAGACGCGTTCCGGCATCGGCACCATGTGGTTTGGTTTTAAGCTCTACCTGCGCTACTGCACCAATAGATGCCATTGCCTCACCCCGGAAGCCCATTGTACGTATACGGAACAGGTCCTCTGTGTTTTTGATTTTGGATGTAGCGTGGCGTTCAAAACACATACGGGCATCGGTTTCGCTCATGCCAATGCCGTTATCTACCACCTGTATTAATTGTTTGCCTGCCTCCTTCACGATCAGTTGCACACTGGTTGCCTTTGCATCAATGGCGTTTTCCAGCAATTCCTTCACTACAGAAGCAGGTCTTTGCACTACCTCACCGGCAGCGATCTGGTTTGCTAAGTAGTCTGGCAGTAAATTTATAATATCGGGCATCCGGTATTTGCTAATAAAATCAAACGATTTGGCAAAAATCTGACCTGCTCAGAAAAGCGGCCGGATTTTTAAGTTTTACTAATTTGTAAAAACAGAACTTATTCTGAAGAAAATTTATTACTAATTTACAGACCGATTAAAAAAAGCCTCAGAATTCTAGAAGAGAATGATGGCTTATAACCTTAAATTTGCAAAATTAGCGTGTACGGATTAAGGGTCACAGGTCGTTATCAAAGAAAGGCACCTACATACACTATACTTTAAGTATAGCCACTCACTCAGTTCCTTTGAGTTTACAGGTTGCCTTCTGAGATTGTTCAGACTCGCTGAATATACCCATAGTACCTATAACCGCCTTTTGCAAAAATAGGCTTAATTTCGACTTGTTCCAATTATATAATACCTGTACAGGATGTTGAAGAGTTTCAGTTTAGGATTGCTTATACTTATCTTTCTCGGGATGGGCCCACTGATGTCGTTAAAGCCGTCAGAAGAAATTGTGGTGGGTATCAAAGAGAGAAACTGGGTAGATAGCGTCTTTAATTCTTTATCTCCTGACCAGCGTATCGGGCAGCTGTTTATGGTTGCTGCGTACTCTAACAAAGACGAGAAACACTTCCGTGAAATTGATACTCTGGTAACACGTTATGGCATTGGCGGATTGATGTTTATGCAGGGTGGCCCTGAACGCCAGGCCCGCCTGAACAACCGTTTCCAGGCCGAAGCAAAGGTACCTATGCTGATTGCCATGGATGCTGAGTGGGGCTTAAGCATGCGCCTGGACAGTAGCACACACTTTGCCCGCCAAATGACGCTTGGCGCCATGAATGACGAAAAGTATGTGTACATGATGGGCCGTGAGATAGCCCTGAAAATGAAACGCCTTGGTGTGAACGTCAGTTTCTCGCCGGTAATGGACGTGAACGTAAACCCTGCCAACCCGGTAATTGGCAACCGCTCATTCGGCGAATCGAAAGAAGAAGTGACCAAGCGCGGCATTGCTTACATTAAAGGCTTACAGGATCACGGTGTAATGGCAGTAGCCAAGCACTTCCCGGGTCACGGCGACACCGATACAGATTCTCACCTGGCGCTGCCTGTTATCAAACACGACCTGAAGCGCCTGACAGAAGTAGAGCTTTACCCTTTTAAAAAATCATTTGAAGCCGGTGTGATGGGCGTGATGGTGGCGCACCTTTACATCCCTGGCATCGATAGCACTAAAAATCAGGCAACTACCCTTTCTAAACCACTCGTAACCGGTCTTTTAAAAGACAAAATGAAGTATAAAGGGCTGGTATTTACGGATGCCCTGAACATGAAAGGCGTTGCCAGCTACTATAAACCAGGCGAAGTAGACCTGAAAGCACTGATGGCTGGTAACGATGTGCTGCTTTTCCCGGAAGATGTGCCTACGGCTGTAAGCAAAATAAAAGGAGCTATTGCAGCAGGCCAGATAGATACGGTAGAACTTAATCAGCGCGTGCGCAAGATATTACATGCTAAGTATTGGGTGGGCCTGAACAACTATAAACCGGTGCAACTCGCTAACCTGAAGCAGGATATGGCACGCCCGTTGGCCAGCGTAGTGCAGGAGCAGCTTTACGAACAGGCCATAACAGTAGTAGAGAACAAGAACAACCTGTTGCCTTTCCGTAACCTGGATACCTTAAGTATAGCCTCGGTAGCTGTAGGTGTGGCACCGGACAATAAGTTTCAGGAAATATTGGGTAACTATGCCCCTGTAGCTAAATTTTCTATCTCAGATCGTTTTGCACCTGACTCAGCATTCACCAACATTATTCCACAATTGGCAGGTCATGACGTGGTACTGGTAAGTATACATAACATGAACAGCACGCCTGCCAGAGACTTCGGTATCGGGTTAGGTACACGCGCATTTATCCAGTACCTGCAGTATCGCACCGATAAAAAAGTAGTGGTAGCTGTAATGGGTAATGCTTATAGTTTAAAGTTCTTTGAAGCAGCTCAGTGGCTTACTGTTGGTTACGAAGATAACCCGGTGTCACAATCACTTATGGCTCAGGCGCTGTTTGGTGCTCGTGCTGCTAAAGGTAAACTTCCGGTTTCAGCTTCCGCTAAGTATAAGTCTGGTACTGGTATAGAAACACCTTCATTGGGCCGATTGAAGTATGGTGTGCCGGAAAGCGTGGGAATGGATTCTAAAGTACTGGCTCAGATTGATAATATCGCTCTGGAAGCCATTGCTTATGCTGCTACACCAGGTGCACAGGTGTTGGTAGTAAAAGATGGTACTGTAGTATTTAATAAGTCTTATGGCCATTACACTTACGAAAAAGAAAGACCTGTAACAAGCAATACTGTTTACGACGTAGCTTCCATCACCAAAGTAGCTGCTACATTACAGGCTGTTATGTTCCTGAAAGACCAGGGTAAGATTAACCTGGATGAGAAGATCTCTGCTTACTTACCGGAACTGAAAGGCACGAACAAAGAAGGGCTTATACTTCGGGATATCCTGACGCACCAGGCTGGCTTACAGGCTACGTTACCGCACTGGCAGAAAACGCTGGATGAACGTACTTTGGCACAAACCTATTATGCCAGCACGCAAACTGATGTGTTCCCGAATGAAGTAACGCCAGGTATCTACTCTATCAAATCGATGGAGGATTCGCTATGGACCTGGACGGTGCACTCTAAGTTGCTGACTAAAAAGAAAGAGGCAAAGAGCTACGAGTATAAGTATAGCGACCTTGGCTTCTACATCATGAAGCGTATGGCTGAACACATGCTGAACCAGCCAATAGATGAATTCCTGGAGCAGAACATTTACGCGCCGCTGGGCATGAGTACATTAACTTATAACCCATTGCTGAAACATCCACGCGAAATAATAGCTCCTACTGAAGACGACAATTACTTCCGTAAAACGCTGATCTGGGGAACGGTGCACGATCAGGGAGCTGCCATGCTGGGTGGTGTAGGTGGACATGCCGGCTTGTTCTCTAATGCAAATGATCTGGCTAAACTTATGCAGATGAACTTACAGAACGGTGAGTATGGCGGGCATAAGTTCTTTAACACGCACGTAGTTTCTGAGTTCGCTAAAAAGCAATTCAAAAACAGCCGCCGAGGCCTGGGCTGGGATAAGCCTGCCCCTGATGGAAATGGCCCGACCTCTAACCTGGCTTCTCTATCTACTTATGGCCATACTGGTTTTACAGGTACAGCCGCCTGGGTCGATCCGGAAAATAATCTGATTTACATCTTCTTGTCTAACAGGGTATTCCCGGATGCAGGAAACACCAAATTGGTAAAGTATAACATCCGGACACGTATTCATGATGTAATCTATAAAGCGATTGTTCCTAAAACATAAATATTATCTGTAATTTGGCAAGTGCAGCAACAAAAGTTGGCTGCACTTGTTGTTTACAGCATATCAAAGCAACTATGAAGATCGGCATTGTCTGTTATCCTACCTTTGGCGGTAGTGGTGTAGTAGCCACTGAACTTGGCAAGGCACTGGCTCTTAAAGGCCACCAGGTACATTTTATCACCTATAGTCAGCCAGCACGCCTCGATTTTTTTAACGAGAACCTGTTTTACCACGAAGTATATATTCCTTCATACCCCCTGTTCCAGTATCCGCCTTACGAGCTGGCATTATCCAGTAAGATGGTAGATATTGTGCAGTTTGAGAAGCTGGATGTACTACACGTACATTATGCTATTCCGCATGCATCGGCGGCTTATATGGCAAAGCAGATACTTAAAACAAAAGGTATCAATATTCCCGTTATCACTACTCTGCACGGTACTGATATTACACTGGTTGGTAAAGATGCCTCTTTTGAACCGGTAGTAACATTTAGCATTAACCAGTCTGATGGCGTAACGGCTGTATCTGAAAGTCTGCGTACCGAAACGTATGAGTTCTTCCCGATTGAACGTGACATTGAAGTAATCCCGAATTTTATAAACCTGGAGAAATTCCGCCGCCAGAAAAAAGAGCACTTCAGAACTGCGATCAGCCCACATAACGAAAAGCTGCTGGTGCATACATCCAACTTCCGTTCTGTAAAGCGTGTGGAAGACGTAATCCAGATATTCAGCAAAGTACATCAGCAGATACCGAGCAAGTTGCTATTAGTAGGCGATGGCCCTGAGCGTCCGAAAATGGAGAAGCTTTGTCGCGACTTGGGTATTTACCACGATGTACGCTTTTTAGGCAAACTGGAAGCTGTAGAAGAAGTTCTTTCTATTGCCGATCTGTTCCTGATGCCATCTGAAAAAGAAAGCTTTGGCTTGGCAGCCCTGGAAGCAATGGCCTGCGAAGTGCCGGTTATTTCAACGAATGCTGGTGGTATACCGGAGCTGAACATTAACGGTGTAACTGGTTTTGTAAGCCCGGTTGGTGACGTAGAAAGCATGTTCCAGAATGCCCTTTATGTGCTTGATGATGAACGACTGCCAACCTTTAAAGCAAACGCCTTAGCCCGCGCCCACGAATTTGATGTGGAGAGAATTGTGCCACTTTACGAAGCCTTTTATCAGAAAATAATTGCCGCACAACTGGCCGAAGTAAATAGTTAAGACAACAGCATAAATAAGAAATCCCGGTACAAGCAACTTATACTTACACCGGGATTTCTTATTTGAAGACTTTATTCTGGCTTTTACTAGAATACCTGCGCAATCTCTTGTTTCACAAAAGTAATAGCACGGGCGGTTGGGTCATTTTCTGAGGCAAGTATAGATTCCAGTATTTTTTTGGCAAGATCAGTACCTTTCGATTTATCTGTCATCTCCTGGTAATTCCTGTTAATCAGGTTAACAACTTCTTCGCGGGCATGTTTTACCTGCTGCCAGGCCTGCTCACTCATGTACACCTGCTGCGACATATTATGGCTAAACTCATTCCGTATCTCGCTTAGCAACATACGATGATAATCTGAAGCCGTGTGGCCTGAGCCGCTAACGCGCAACAACAGGTTACTGGGAGTAATACGCTCGAGTAGCAGCACAATGCGCTCATAGGCCTGCAAACGAATAGGTATAACTACTTCTCCGTTCTTTTGCTTCAGCTCCAGCAGACGGAGTTTATAGTCACGTTCGGTCTGCGTTTTTACCAGCTGATACATGGCAATGGCAACTATAAGCCCCGGTATCGTAATCTTCAAAATATCTATGATCAGTTCCATGTTGTAAGTTTTGAACTCTAAATATCGTAAAAAATTAATTTAGTAATCTTGAAATCATTTAGGGCACATTACTGTTTGTATAGTAACGAAGTACAGTGGTACGTATTTATATTCAGAAATACGTAACTTTGCTATCTATTAGAAACAAAACAACTATGGCAACAGAAGCAAAAATAGCCCCTATAACTATAACAGACAGAGCTTTAGCAGAAGTTAAAAATATTCTTGTGGAGAAGAACGTGCCGGCAGAATACGGTTTGCGCATTGGCGTGCAGGGCGGTGGCTGTTCAGGTATGTCTTACCTTCTTGGCTTTGATAAGCCGAAAGAGTCTGATGAGGTATTCCAACTGGAAGGTGTAACCCTGATCATGGATAAGAAGCATGGTATGTATGTGATGGGTATGGAAGTAGATTTCCAGGATGGCCTGAACGCACGTGGCTTTACTTTTAACAACCCTCAGGCTAAGAGCACCTGCGGTTGCGGAAGCTCATTCTCTGCTTAAGTAGTTACCTTTTTTCTCTTTATATAGTAAAAGCCCGGCTCACCCGCCGGGCTTTTATATTTTTATACTTGCCAGATTAATAGGTTTTGGTCATGGAGGAAGGTACTACAAGTATAAAATCAGCTTTATTCTTTTGTTCCTCTGTAAGCTTTTCTATATCCTCCTGCGTCACGGTAGTTATAGTTACGATTTTAAGGTTCGGTTGCTTCTGTTTCAGGTACCAGCCAATGCCTTCGTAATTATCGGAGTGGTAAGCGCCATTCAGGTGCAGTAGTTTGTTGCCTTTTGCCGTTTGTCCAAGTATAATGTGGGCCATGGTAGCATCTTTCAGCGCCTGTGCCTGTACAATATTTTCAGCTTTGGTATTACCATGCGTGCTGCCACCAAACATACTCATCATGTTTTTATATCCTGGCAGGTTCATATCAACAGTAACAGGTAATGGGGCTATCAGTTTTTTAGCTTCCGGCGTAAGATTATCCAATGCTTTTAAACTACCAGAGGCCACCATGGCAGCATAGCGACGCGGTACATTGGTAGCTACAAAGGGCACACCCGCTTCTTTGGCAAATTTCACTATGGGTTTGTAGTCTGTTTTATAGTTGGGCCATGGCCGTGCTTCCTGTTCAAAATTATTCTCTGCTACCTTTCCGTTCAAATATTCGTCCAGCACCAACTGCACATCCGTTTTAAACATTTCGGCCCCTATACTTAACTTTTGCTGATGGGCCTTGTGCAGGCTTAGCCACTTCCAGCTGCAGCCAGTGCGCAATCGGGTCATTGTGCTGTTCACCGAAGAGTACTACATCTGCCTTCTTCAGCTCACCCAGCATTTTGCCATAGGTCACATCTTTACCATCTTTTGTGAAGAGCTTATAAGCAGGTTTGTCCTGGGCGGAAACAGTAATTGTAACCATAAGCAATAAAAGTATAAGCAGATTTGAGTAGCGCATTTCAGGTATAGGTGGGTTTACATCAGTTAAGTTACAAATTCTTAAGTAATACATAGCTGTAATGCCACCTTATGGCGTAACCTGTTTATAGTTTACTGACCCCGATGAAAGAGCTATACTTTATACTAGTTATACTTGCCGGCCTGGCCATTGCCATACAAACAGGAGTTAATGCACAACTTAATGTATTGCTTAAAAATCCGGTTTTTACGTCGCTGGTGTCGTTTATGGTTGGCACTTTCGGCTTGTTGCTTTTTATACTTTTTACTGACCGCAATGCGCTGGTGCAACAGTACCCAAACCTGCAGACACATTGGTGGAAGTATACAGGCGGGTTGTTAGGCGCTTTTTATATTTCGGTTATTGTTATAGTTGCGCCGCGGCTTGGTGCAGCCACTACCATAGGCTTTGCTGTTGCCAGCCAGTTAATCTTTGCTGTTATTTTCGACCATTACGGTTGGCTCGGCTTCCCGCTGAAAGAAGTATCGCTTGCCCGTATTTTAGGTGTGATCTTATTGATCGCCGGTGTTTACCTGATCCGGAAGTTCTAACTATAAACAAAAAGAGCCGGAACTTTGCAGCACCGGCTCTTTATACTTTCAGCTATAGTTTATACTCTGTAAAATAACCACTTCGAAAGCTCTTTATAGTTGATCTTTTTGCCGTACATCAGTATACCTACACGATAAATACGTGCCGCTAGCCAGGTAGTAAAGATGAACCCAAGTATAAGTAAGCCCATCGATAGTAACAGTTCCCAGGCTGGTACGCCGAATGGTACACGCACCATCATCACAATCGGCGAGGTAAACGGAATGATCGACATCCAGAAGGCTACTGCTCCATCCGGGTTCTTCAGCACCACCGAATACGACATGATAAACGAAATAACCAGCGGAATGGTGATCGGCATCATGAACTGCTGGGTATCAGTCTCGTTATCAACGGCGGCACCTATTGCCCCGAAAATTGAGCCGTAAAGCAGGTAACCACCTAAAAAGTAGAACACAAAACAGCCAAAAATGAGCAGCAATGGCAGGTTGGCAAAGCTTTTTGTCACATCCTGAATTGTATTGGCAAATTCATCGCTTTTAGCGGCTGCTTCTTCCGGTGTTTCTTCATCCTGGTTAGCTATACTTTCGCCTTCAGCTGCTACTTTACCTGCCTGGTACTGCTCCATTGGTGTTGGGGCAGCATCAATGCCAAAAGCAGCCGAAACAGCTGTTATCGCCACAAACGAAAGTATGATCCAGAGCAGGAACTGCGTAAGGGCAACAGCAGCGATACCCATAATTTTACCCATCATCAACTGGAATGGCTTCACCGATGAGATGATCACTTCTACAATACGGTTTGTTTTCTCTTCGATAACGCCGCGCATGATCTGCACTCCATATAAGAAGATAAAGAAGTATATGATAACCGCTGCCACTACACCTGCTGCTGAAGTAATAATAGCATTGTTATCTTTTTCACCTTCCTGGCTTAGGTTTATAGTGTTCAGCTTTACATTAGCTTCTATCTTATCAAGAGTCTCTCTGTCTAGGCCGGATGCTATAAAACGCTGGTTCTCGATCTCTTTTTCCAGAGCTTCTTCTAACCGGATCTGGGTTTGCAGGCTGGTGTTTTTCTTGCCGTAAACCGTTATACCTTTAGGGTCATTGATCGAAATCTTCGGGATATAAAGCAGGGCTGTATTATCGGTTTCTTGGTAAACGGTCTTGGCTTGCTCCAGGCTACCTGCCAGGTGCACAAACTTCAGGTCCTTTTTATTTTCTAGTTTGCCTTCAAACAGGCCGCTCTCATCTAAAACCATTACGGTCTCTTCCTCCCCCGACATGGCTATCAGCAGGCCAGGCAGAATCATGAACGTAGCCAGCAACAGTGGCGTCAGCAGCGTCATGATAATAAAACTCTTTTTGCGGACACGTGTCAGGTATTCGCGTTGTATGATCAACCAGATCTTATGCATGGTGTGTTTCTGTAACTTTACGGATGAAAATATCATTTATACTTGGCACCAGTTCCACAAACGAGTGTATCTCTACCCTTTCAATGAGGTAACGCAGCAGGTCGTTTGGTCTAGCTCCATTAACCAGTTTTACGTTCGCCCTGAAAACGCCATGGTTCTCATGCTGTTCCAGTACTTCAAAATCCGGTGAGGTAATAAGCAGATGCCCGTTTCCTATTATCTGGAACGTATCTGTTTTATAAGCATCCCTGATCTCTTTAACCGAACCATCCAGCACTTTCTTAGATCGGTTTATCAAGGCAATGTTATCGCAAAGCTCTTCTACAGATTCCATGCGGTGCGTAGAGAAAATGATAGTTGCTCCGTTATCGCGCAGGCGCAGGATCTCATCTTTTATCAGGTTAGCATTGATCGGATCGAAACCAGAGAAAGGCTCATCCAGGATAATAAGCGACGGTTCGTGCAATACTGTAGCTACAAACTGCACTTTCTGCTGCATCCCTTTCGACAGATCTTCGATGTTCTTGCCCAGCCATTCGCGAATCTCAAAGCGGTCTACCCAGGTTTTGATACGTGCTGTTGCTTCTGCTTTAGATAACCCCTTAAGCTGTGCCAGGTATAGCAGTTGCTCGCCAACCTTCATTTTTTTGTAAAGCCCGCGCTCCTCCGGCAGGTAGCCCATGTCTTTTATGTGGTCAGGCTTCAGGCGCTCCCCTCTGAAGTATATTTCACCTTCATCGGCACCGGTTATCTGGGTTATAATACGTATGAGGGATGTTTTACCGGCACCATTCGGGCCCAGCAAGCCAAAAATGCAACCTGCAGGTATGTCAAAGCTTACATTATTAAGGGCGGTATGGTTGGCATAGCGCTTTGTAACGCCATCAATCTTTAAAATACTCAAAGCTGAAAAACCATTAGTTATAATCAAAAATAGCTTTATTGCCTCAGAACGGCAACTTTATATGCGCTTAATACTATATTAATTCGACCAAACTTACATTTGAGAGGATAAAGCAGTTATAGTTACGGATATATAACAAAAGAGCCGGTACTTTAGTGAAGTACCGGCTCTTTTATACTTTATACTTATACTTTCTTATTGAAAGTAGTCTTTTACCTTCTCAAAGAAGCCTTTATCATTCTTGCCCGGATGTGGTGCAAAGTTATCTGAATCGCGCAGGCGTTCTAACGTAGCACGCTCCTCACTGCTCAGGTGCTTCGGTGTCCAGACATTGATATGAATCAGCTGATCGCCTTTGCCATAACCGTTTATGTCTTTTATACCTTTGCCACGCAGCCTGAAGATCTCACCGCTCTGTGTGCCAGGCTTAATAGTGATCTTAACTTTACCACCTATAGTTGGTACTTCAATATCGGCACCCAGGGCAGCATCCATAAAGCTGATGTACTGGTCGAAGATCACGTTATTGCCATCGCGTTTCAGGGTTGGGTGCGCTTCTTCTTCAATCTGAATCAGTAAGTCACCTGGTACACCGCCGCGCTCCGGCACGTTACCTTTACCGCTCATAGACAGCTGCATGCCATCCATTACACCGGCAGGTACATTTATAGTTATTACTTCTTCTTGCAACTCTCTGCCGCTACCGTGGCAAACTTCACAGTTCTTGGTTACAATGCGGCCTTCGCCGTTACAGGTAGGGCAGGTAGCTGTGCTCACCATCTGGCCCAGCATGGTATTTACCACCTTGCGCACCTGGCCAGAACCTTGGCACTGACCGCAGGTTTGCATATCGGTACCATTTTTTGCACCGTTACCACCACAGGTACTGCAGGCTACATAGCGTTTAACTTTTATCTTTTTCTCAACGCCGTTGGCTACTTCTTCCAGGTTCAGCTTCAGTTTTATGCGCAGGTTACTGCCCTTACGCTGACGACGGCCACCGCCTGAACGGCCACCTCCGCCACCAAAAAAGCTCTCGAACGGGCTGCCGCCACCAAAAATATCCCCAAATTGAGAGAAGATATCATCCATGTTCATGCCGCCGCCACCGAAGCCGCCATTCATGCCCTGATGACCGAACTGGTCATAGCGCTGACGTTTCTGCTGGTCGCTAAGTACTTCGTAAGCCTCCGCAGCTTCCTTAAACTTGTCTTCAGCGGTGTGGTCATCCGGGTTTTTATCCGGGTGATATTTGATGGCTAGTTTACGGTAAGCTTTCTTTATCTCCTCCTGCGAAGCATTCTTACTTACCTCCAGCACCTCATAATAATCTCTCTTGGCCATTTGCTTACGCTCCTATTATAACTTTTGCGAAACGGATAACCTTATCATTTAAAGTATAACCCTTCTCGATCACATCAACGATCTTACCTTTCAGCTCATCAGACGGAGCAGGTATTTGTGTAACCGCCTCGTGCATATCAGCATCAAAGTCAGCACCAGCTTTAATGTCCATCGGCTTCAAGCCTTTCTGATGTGTTACATGCTTCAGTTTATGGAATACCAGTTCCAGCCCCTGCAACATAGCGTCTACATCTTTGGTTGCTTCCATCGACTGACGCGCACGCTCCATGTCATCCAGCACTGGCAGCAATTCGCCCATCAGGTCCTGGTTAGCTGTTTTTAAAAGATCCTGGCGTTCTTTGGCAGTTCTGCGTCTGAAGTTCTCAAACTCCGCCATCAAACGGATGTATTTATCTTTCATTTCTGCCAATTCTGCAGCAGGCCCTTCTTCCTGCTCTGTTGCAGTTTCTTCTGTTTCGTCTACCTGGTTCAGGTTTTCTTCCGTTTCAGCACTGGCAGTGTTCTCTTGCAATTCCTCGTGCTCCTGTTCTTTTTTAATATCTTTATCTGACATAATGCCTTAAAAAAGTTAGATGTATAGGTCTACTTTGTCTTTTCAATTGTCTTGCCAAAGGCGTGCTTGTGCCATTCTGGCACAGGTTAATTTGATTGAGTGAATGACTGAATAGCTATTTTGTATTCAATTACTCAGGCATTCCATTATTCAAAATTAAAGCCGAAGCCTTTTCAAAAAAAATCGGTAGATAGCATAGAAGCTTCTACCGACCTGATTATTTAAAGTATAAGTTCTGGCTTAGCTGTTCAGCGCGTTCCAGATCATGTCTTTTAATTGGGTAATGTTCTTGCCTGTTACACTGGAGATGAAAACCGTTGGTAATCCTTCCGGTAACGTTTTGCGCATCTCATTCTCAAGTTCCTCATCCAGCATATCAGATTTAGTGATAGCCAGCAGGCGCTTTTTATCCAGTAATTCAGGGTTAAACGTTCTTAACTCGTTCAACAGGATTTCATACTCTTTTGCAATGTCGGCACTCTCACAGGAAACCATAAATAGTAAGATGGAGTTCCGTTCGATGTGGCGCAGGAAACGTAGCCCAAGCCCTTTTCCTTCTGATGCCCCTTCAATAATGCCCGGTATGTCAGCCATTACAAAAGACCTGTAATCGCGGTAAGCAACTACGCCCAGGTTAGGCTCCAGCGTTGTAAAAGCATAGTTTGCAATTTTAGGTTTAGCCGCCGACACTACAGAAAGCAACGTAGACTTACCTGCATTCGGGAAACCAACCAGACCAACATCTGCTAAAAGCTTGAGCTCAAGTATAACCCACTCTTCTATGCCAGGCTCACCGGGCTGCGCATAACGAGGCGTTTGGTTTGTAGGAGATTTGAAATGTGCATTACCTAAACCACCGCGACCACCAGGAGTAAGTATAATTTCCTGCCCGTCTTCAGTAATTTCGCACATTATTTCGCCAGTTTCGGCACTTCTGGCAACAGTACCTAGTGGCACTTCCAGTATCTGGTCTTCACCTTGCGCACCGGTAGAGTGGCTGGGCCCTCCGTTATGGCCGTTTTCAGCGATAATGTGCTTTCGGTACTGCAAGTGCAGAAGTGTCCAGAGTTGAGAGTTGCCTTTAAGTATAATATGGCCACCACGGCCGCCATCGCCACCATCAGGCCCACCTTTTGCCGTTTTCTTATCGCGGTGCAGGTGTGCAGATCCGCCGCCTCCGTGTCCGGAGCGTGAGCAGATTTTAACGTAATCTATAAAATTGGATGATGCCAAATCAGGTATTGGTGTAGGCTAAAGCCCGGTAAAAATTACTTATCTTCTTTTTTTTCTGCTTTCAAAGAGTCAATCTGCTCACAGATAGCGCTGAAAATCTCTTCAATCTCGCCGATGCCATCTACAGCAAAGAACTTACCCTGCCCGGCATAATAATCTGCTACAGGTGTAGTTTTGGTATTATACTCTTCCACACGCTTGCGGATCAATTCCTCATTCTGGTCATCCGGGCGACCAGACGTTTTGCCACGAAGGAGCAAACGTTTGGTAAGCTCTTCATCATCTACCTTCAGCGCGATCATGCACGAAATCTCAGTACCATAATCTAAAAGCAGTTTGTCCAATCCTTGTGCCTGTGGCACAGTGCGAGGAAAACCATCGAAGATGAAACCACCAGCAGCTTTGTTCTCCTGTACTTTATTAGAGATCATACCGATCACAACTTCATCAGGAACCAGAACGCCGTTATCCATTAAAGATTTGGCTTTGAGACCCAACTCCGTGCCAGCTGCAATTTCAGAGCGCAGCAGATCACCTGTAGAAAGATGGATCAGGTTATATTTATCGATCAGCTTCTGACTTTGTGTGCCTTTTCCAGCACCTGGAGGACCAAACAAAACGATGTTAAGCATATCTTACGTTATAATAAAAGGCAAAAATAGGTATAAATTTCCTGATGTGTTTATTTTTTTGAGCAACAGGCAACTACAGCCTGCTGCAAGTATAGTCTGATAGGTATAGTGCCTTTACGACACTATTTTATAAATATCACGCAGGTTACGCCCCAGGCCATTATAATCCAGGCCATACCCCACCACAAAATCGTTAGGTATAGACTTAGCTACGTACTTTACATCGAGCTTATGCTGCAAGCAATCCGGTTTTAATAATAGCGAAGCCACTTCTACTGATGCAGGTCCTTTTGCGCGTAATTGATTGATAAGGTTATGCACAGTATGGCCAGTATCAACAATATCTTCCAGCACTACTACATGGCGTCCCTTCACATCTTCTGTCAGTCCCAGTACTTCCTTTACATTTCCGGTGCTTTCCATATCTCTGTAAGATGACAAGCGGATAAAAGAAATCTCACAAGGTATTGATATGCGCTTCATCAGATCTGATGCAAACATGAAAGAACCATTCAGCACAGCCAGGAAAAGTGGGTTTTTGCCTTTATACTCCTCGCTGATCTGCTCGGCCAGCATTGTAATACGGGCTATTATTTCTTCTTCGTATAGGTAAGTGCTAAAGTCACAATCATGAAGCGTAATAGTACGGGGATTCATAGTATGGGTGTTGGTGAGTTGTACAAAGGTAGCATAATTAAAAAAGAAGCCCAACGTAAACGCCGGGCTTCTTTATACTTATAAGTTAAGTTGGGGTTACTTTGCAGCAACACCGGCTATAGTTACTGTTTTTTCAGGATTTACAACCTGACCAGTTGCAGGAGTCTCCTGCTGTATTTCCATGTTTAATTTAGGTTCTTCCGGTATAGCTGGTTTCTGCTCCAGGGCAATGTGTGGGGCAATTACCAGTGATACGATAGACATCAGCTTGATCAGGATGTTCATTGACGGACCAGAAGTATCTTTGAACGGATCACCTACAGTATCTCCGGTTACAGATGCTTTGTGCGGATCAGAGCCTTTATATTCCATTACGCCATTGATCATTACGCCTTTCTCGAAGGACTTTTTCGCGTTATCCCAGGCACCACCGGCGTTAGACTGGAACATGGCCATCAGTACACCAGATACAGTTACACCTGCCAGCAAACCACCCAGGATCTCAGCAGAAGGAGTATCCTCGAACACGCCATACAAACCAAAACCAACTATAAGCGGAACTATAAGGGCGATAGCACCCGGCAACATCATCTCTTTAATGGCAGCCTGTGTAGAGATAGCCACACATTTTTCGTACTCTGGCTTGCCTGTACCTTCCATAATACCCGGAATTTCGCGGAACTGGCGGCGTACTTCGTGCACCATGGCCATAGCTGCTCTACCTACCGCCGCAATTGCCAGCGCCGAGAAGATGAACGGGATCATGGCACCAATAAACAGACCAGCCAGTACAGGCGCTTTGTAAAGGTCAATAGAGTCGATGCCTGCAATGCCAACGAAAGCTGCAAAAAGCGCAAGCGATGTAAGGGCAGCAGATGCAATGGCAAAGCCTTTACCGGTTGCAGCCGTAGTGTTACCTACCGCATCCAGAATATCAGTTCTGCCACGTACTTCTTTCGGCAATTCGCTCATTTCGGCAATACCACCGGCGTTATCGGCAATCGGGCCAAAGGCATCAATAGCCAGCTGCATAGCGGTTGTAGCCATCATACCGGCGGCTGCAATAGCCACACCGTATAAACCAGCTGCGGCATAAGATAGAACTATACCGGCCGCTAACACTATAATAGGCAACACAGTAGAGTGCATACCCACTGCCAAACCAGCGATAATGTTTGTAGCATGACCAGTTGAAGATTGCTGCACGATAGAGTTAACAGGCTTTTTACCCATGGCTGTATAATACTCCGTGATGATACTCATAAGTGTACCAACCACCAGACCAACTATAACTGCCAGAAACACATCGTTTGCAGAGAAATCGAAGTTACGCAGGTTCATCTGCTCCGGCAGCATCCAGTGGATTACAAAGTAAGAACCGATAGCTGTAAGTATAACCGAGATCCAGTTACCACGGTTTAGCGCAGCCTGTACATCGCCACCTTCACTTACACGGATGAACAGCATACCGATCAGGGAGAAAACTATACCCAGACCTGCTATCAGCATTGGAAGTATAACCGGCGATAAACCACCGAAATTATCATTTGCAATTACTTCGCGGCCAAGCACCATCGTGGCAAGTATAGTTGCAACGTAAGAACCAAAAAGGTCGGCACCCATACCAGCTACGTCGCCTACGTTATCGCCTACGTTATCGGCAATGGTGGCAGGGTTACGCGGGTCATCTTCCGGAATACCAGCCTCTACTTTACCTACAAGGTCAGCACCCACATCGGCAGCTTTGGTATAAATACCACCACCCACACGGGCAAACAAGGCTATACTTTCAGCACCCAGCGAAAAACCAGTCAGTACTTCCAGTGCACGCTCCATCTCGATACCGTTTACATCAGCACCGGTGCTGTGCACAAAAACATAGTACAGAACTATAAACAGCGAGCCAAGACCAAGCACAGCCAGACCAGCCACGCCCATACCCATTACCGAGCCACCTGCAAACGATACATTAAGCGCACGAGAAAGGCTGGTACGAGCTGCTTCGGCAGTACGCACATTTGCTTTAGTGGCAATGCGCATACCTATAAAACCGGCCGTAGCCGAGAATACAGCACCAATAATAAAGGCTATCACGATGGACCAGTGCGATTTTTCGCCGGTGGCACCCAGATAGCCTAAAAATATACTTGCTATTACTACAAAATAAAACAGCACTTTGTACTCTGCTTTTAAGAAAGCCATAGCCCCATCTGCAATGTGGCGCGCAATCTCTGTCATGCGTTCGTTACCTGCAGGCTGCTTCGTTACCCATGCCGACCGTATAAAAGTATACAGTAAGGCCGCCAGTCCAAGAGCAGGAATCGCGTAAAGAATATTTTCCATTTAAAAGGGTTAAGAGTGTTTAAGGTTAAAGAATATTTGAATATAGCTATTAAAGAAATGAGTTTGGCTTGAAAATTCCAAATATTTTTACCTGAAAGCGTGTTTGCAGCGCTGCAGCTATACTTCTAATTCTGAACAGGTTGAAGCTATACTTTCCTCAAACAGGCTTAGCTATCCTTTAAAAGCATAAAAGCGCGGCTTTGAGGCTGCGCTTTCTGTTCGTTAACCATAGAACTATAGTTTTATTTTTGGATTTTAGTGCCCGGGTATCCGTACCTCTTCCACTCTCCCTTCTCATATAGTTCTGCTGCTTTCTTAGCATTCCTTAGCTCTACAACCTTTGATGGATTTATTTTTAACTTTTTAACTACATCAGAAAGCTCTGCTAACACTTCATCTTCAGCTTCATTATTGTAGAACTCTATATGTTCAATAGGATATTCATCTTCTCCATCTAACAAGGAGACAAAAATATATTGCCTATTTTTCAGTAAAGTAACTCCAAAGCTGTGTCCAGCTTCTTTCTTAATTAAAAATTGGTAGAACTCTTCATAAACATTGACTGGAATTGATAAATCACTTGAAAATTTATCAATATTTAACTGTGTAATATCCATCACTCAAACTTCTCTAACTTCCAGACTCTCTAACTTCCTATAGTTTCTCCATCAACACCTGGTATAGTTTTACCATGCTTACTATATCGTTTTTATTTACGATCTCATCCGGAGTGTGCACATTGTCTTCGGGGGCACCAACAAAGCACCAGTCCCAGGGGTAAGCAGCTTTTTGCAGTTCTTTGGCATCGCTGCCGCCGGCTCCTTCTACCTCCAGTTGGTAAGTCACTCCAGCCTCTTTGGCAATGCTGATGATCTTCTGCACATAAGAACGACGTGGGATCAGGCTGTCGCGCATAGAGATAACAACACCTTTGCCCGGTTGTACGCCTTCTGTAACCCAGGTAATATCTGCAATAAGCGCCTGTCGCACGTGGTAATGCTCATAAATATACTTGGCCAGGTAAGCTACAGAGCCTCCGCCATGTTCTTCCCAGCAGCTAAATGCTATAATGCCGTTCTCCAAGGTTTCAGCCAGTTTCAGAGCTGCCCATACACCCAGTCGGTTATCCATATAGCAACTTTGTACGGTTTCATCTGTCTCCCTGAAATCACATTTAAATACCAACTCTGTGCCTCGCTCTATCTCCCGATGATAGTCGTAAGATAACTCGCCTTCTTCTTCGTCATACTTAAGTGTGCAGGTAATGTCTCCCTGGCTGTCGGCACCTGTTAAAGTATAGCCTGTTTTGGTAGCAGGCCCGCCAATGGGCACTAACTGGTGGCCGTAGCGCACGGTAAAGCCAATCGAATCCATGTGGGCAAAAACAGCTGCGCGGGGCTCCCCGAAAACGAGTAAAATACAATCCTGAAAATCTTCGTTATTTACTATAACAGGTTGTACCTTCCACTGAACTTTATATGTTTCGATATAGTTTAGCAGGAAGTCAGTCATATTTTTTTCGTTGCCTGACGGAGCATGTATCTGGCAAAGTTGTTTCAGGAGTTGCATGTTCGTAGATTTGGGTTTGAACTCAAAAATAGTATAAAAGTTGTACATTCATTTCCTATCCTTACCGGTAGTAAGTGGCGCAATTAAAAATAGAATTTTACTATTTCACATGAAGAAGTTTTTATACATCACCATTGCTTTATTTTTACCTGTGCTGGCTACGGCTCAGCACCAGGAATCTAATGGTGATACGACTGCTATGCGCCAGGTTACCATTGAAACGGTTGATGTGATACCTGCTGCCGTGAAGGTAAAAGGCATGCTGCTGCTTAACAAAGAAATACAGTACGAACTGGAAGGCGCTGTAGACAACATGTACAACTTTAAGTATGAGCGTGCTGAGAAACAGTTTAAATCGTTGCGTCGCCGTTACCCGGAGCACCCGTTGCCATACTTCCTGATGGGCCTTAGCCAGTGGTGGAAAATTGTGCCTACCAACATACAGACGCACAAATACGATAAATTGTTCTTTGCTTACATGGATACCACCATACAAAAAGCAGAGGAATTATACGATAAAAACGAAAATAACACTGAAGCCGCTTTCTTTCTGGCAGCAGCCAATGGTTTTGCGGGCCGACTACACTCTGAGCGCAGCAACTGGCGTAAAGCTACCGTGCACAGTAAACGTGCTTTAGAGTATATGGAGATTGCCAAGGCTGGTAATGGCCTGAGCCCTGAGTTCCTTTTTGGTGAAGCTCTTTTCAACTATTACTCTATCTGGATTCACGAGAATTATAAAATGCTGCGCCCGGTGCTGATGTTCTTCCCGGATGGAGATAAAAGACTTGGCTTAAAGCAACTTCGCCATGTTGCCAACAACGGTTTTTATACCGGCACCGAAGCCAAGTTCTTCCTGATGAAGATTTACGCCAACGAAGAAGGCAACCTGGAAGAATCTATGAAAATAGTACAGTCCCTTGCTACTAAGTACCCGGACAATGCTTATTTCCAGCGATTCTATGCCCGTATACTTTTTGTACAGGGTCATTTCTCCATGGCAGAACGTATCTCGCTGGATATCCTGCACAAGCTGGATCAGAAAATGCCGGGCTATGAGGCAGTAAGCGGCCGTTATGCATCCTATATACTGGGTTACATCAATCAAAACAAATACCGCGATCTGGAGAAAGCCAAACAATATTACCTGGAGTCCATCATGTATGCCGAGATGACCGACGAGCGTGATTCCGGATATTTTATCAACTCTTATCTGAATCTGGCACGTATCAGCAACCAGTTAAAAAATAAATCTCAGGCAAAGCGGTATTATACCATTGTGCTTAACTCTTCTGAGAAAAAATCGGCTCCTTTTAAAGAGGCTCGTACTTTCCTGAAAGCTAATAAAAAAGTTAAGTAAACAGCTCGAGAAAGTTGTTGGTATGTGCCTGTACTGAGTATTGTTGCTGCATCCACTTACGTCCGGCTTTGCCCAATTTAGCTCTTACCACAGCATTTTGTAATAACTGTTCCAGCTTTTCATACCACTCCTGTTCGGTGCTGCAAGTATAACCTGTTATACTATCTGGTATCGCGGTTGTATTTGCTCCAACCGCTGAGGCGACAACAGGAATACCTAATGCCATATATTGTAGGGCTTTAAAAGCACATTTACCCTTTGCCCATTCTGTATCGGGTAATGGCATTACACCAATATGTAGCTGCAACAGGTCTTCAATTTCAGATTCATTGTTCCAGGGTATAAATCTCAGGAACTTCAGATTTAAATCAGGTTTACGGTCAGCGATAACTATAAACTCAAAAGTGTACTTCTGTTCCAGTTCCTGCAGCACAGGTTCGATTAGTTTTAAATAGGGCAATGTAGAGTGCGAACCGATCCAGCCAATTGTTACCCGTTCCGTTTGCTGATCTTTTAACTTATTATACTTTGTAACTGTATCTAAAACGGTTGGCAAGTATACAGCTGCTGCGTTATACTTCAGCGCATAGTCCTTCAGGTAATCATTACCACAACTTACTTTATAGCTCCAACTAATAAGCAGCTTGGTTTTGTGGTGCCATTTATACTTTGCTGCAGCGCTATTATCATCTGTAGTATTTGGCAGCCAGATAGCATCATCAAAATCAAAGATGATCTTTTTGCGGAAGGCTTTAGCAGCCAGCCATTCAAACCAGGGTGGCCCTACCGGAGTGGCTTCACGGTGAGTAAAAATGTAATCATACGCTGGCAGCTTGGTTAGCAAGAGCAACCTCCTGAACATACCTTTAGCCAGACCAGTTATTTTTTTTAGGGTATGCCCCTGCCTGTAAAGGATATCCCACGTTCCAGCATCCCAGAACGGAGCTACTTTATAGTTTATACGTTGCTCTTGCAGCACAGGCAACCACTGCTCCACCCTATACCTTTGCGAAGCCGCTTTACCCACCGGATAAGGAACTACAAACAATACTTTCATAGCCCTTTTTGCTGCAACTGGTTAAAAAAGTACTCATAAGCCGCCCTGACTTTATCAGGTGACCTATACTTTACTGCAAGTTTTGGTATTTCATGACGGTGTGCCTGGTCCTGAAGTATAGTTTGTATCTTCTGAAGTGCCTGCTTTATACTTTCTTGCTGCTGCAGGTTAAACAATGCCCCACCACCTTCTTTTGTAATAATGTCACTATCGTCGCCGATGCCTTCCGTCAGCAGCACAGGTAACCCATTTGCCCAGTACTCCCCTATTTTAACCGGCGACAGAAACCTTTTGGAAGGCGCAGGTTTATAAGTGGCAAAGGCAAAATCAGCTGCAGAAAGATAAGCCGGCACTGCTGCATGTTGCAGAGACGTTACCTGTACCTTACTCAGGTCTAAGTTATACTTCTGCAATTGCTGCAAAATTTCGTGCTCCGGCTGCGGCGATAAAATTAGCAGCCTAAAATCCGGAATCTCCTCGAAGCATGTTCTGTAAATTTCAAAGGCTTCGTTGTTGTAATACAGGCCGCCATACTTACCAGCATAAACACCCACTAGTGTGTTCTCCCAACCTAACTGCTTTCGCACCTTGGCTCTCATTTGTGCATCAAACTCAAAAAGAACAGTATCAACTGAACAAGGTACTGCCACAACATTAGCAGCGGGTATTCCTTCCTGTAAAAGGATTTTTTTAAAGCCCTCAGTAACCGGCATTAGTCCAGCTGCGCGCTTCTTCTGCAGGTTTTCCCAATACTTCTGCATGTTATACTTAAGCCTGAACCTGCTCCACACACCTGATTCCAGCATATAATCGGCGTGCGGTTCAAAAAGCGTAACAAAGTAAGGGATGTCTGAATTTCTTAAAGCTTTATCTGCTACAGACCCGGCCGGAGCACCATGCGCCACAACTACATCAATCTCTTCATCTACTACAACCTGCCGCAGCGTTTTATAGCCTTGCCTGTAATCCGATATCTGGTTTAAAACCCTGCTTTTATGCTGTGATGATAAGATTGGCAGCCATTTTACTTTAGGATTACAAAGTATAGACTTCACGGAAGCATCAACGGGAGTATATACTTCATCCTCAAGCGTGAGAAAAATAATCTTAGTGATTTCCTGAAAGCTTGCCAATGCTTGTAGATGGGGCAATACCGTCGAAACAGTAAGTCCGTCTTCTAATTTCCAGCGACAAAGGAAAGCGATATTCACGACAGGTAGTATTTATACAGTGCTTCTAATTTAGTTAAGTAGATGTCCTTTTGAAAAGCCTGCGTTCTTGCCTTTCCCGCTACTGAAAGCTTCTCTCTTAAACTAAGGTTATCTCTTAACTCTTTTACCTTTGCAGCACAATCTTCCGGTTTACCTAGATCAAAGAAAAGAGCATTACCACCTGTAACTTCCCTATTAGGTGCAATATCAGAGAGCACACATGGTAAACCTACCGCCATAGCTTCTATTATTGCTAAGCTCAGCCCTTCGTAAACAGAGGAAAGTATAAACCCATCATATTGGTTTAAGACCTCATGCACATTATTACAGCCCCCTTTCAGGCTAACTTTATTCAGGTTCTTTTCTTTTATAAAAGCCTTAAGCTCAGAAAATAAGGGGCCATCGCCAATAATATCAAGGTATATTTCTTCATGCCTTAAATGCTCAAAGGTCTGTAATAAGTAGTCATAGTTCTTTGCTGCTCTTAAACTACCTACCGCCACTAATTTAAAAGCCCTCGAATCACTTATACCTGATTTACTATTTACCGGAAGATTAAATTCGTCTTTTATAAAGTTATGTAGTATGGAATACCTCGAACCAACGTTTATAAATTGCTTATAATCCTCAGCAACTGCTTCTGACACAAAAATCATATGCTGGCTCTGCTTATAGGTGAGCCGCTCCAGGTATAAGCTTAAACGATTCGGCAGAAATGCATCCTGGCTGAGCAAACTATGCACCGTAGTAATCAATTGAACTCCGGCCGGTTTTGCCAATCGCGCAACTATAGCCGGCCAATAATGGTGTGCATGTATAAGTTCTACCTGTTCTTCTTTAACTATCTTTCTTAACCTGAAAGCGCAGCTGAGCAGATTATACTTACCTTTATAACCCAGGCAATATACTTTAGCTGCTTTTACCTGAGGCAGCAAAGTCTCCGGCGGCCGCATGTAAACTACTACATGCCTATACTCTTCCGTAAAGCCTTTAAGTGACTCTGTAAACAGTACTTCCGCCCCACCTACCACCAGCGATTCTATAATATGTAGTACTGTAGCTTTCAAGTTATCTTTGCTAATGGTAAATTACCTCTCCGTAATTTAATGTAAGGTGGATAAGCCAAAAATACTATTTATCGGCGACTATTGCAGAACTGATTACCTGCGCATGCTGGATAAATCAGTAAACGTCTGTGAATTTTGGTTTTTATACTATGCATCGCCTGACGAAGAGCAAAATAAGGCATATCTGCCATACGGGAGGGCTATTTACTGGTCAGATTACGGAAGCGCTCAGGATTTATTAAAGGCTTTAACGCCTGCGAAAGTGCTTTTCCTGTACCTTGATACCTACCATGCAGTGGTGCTGAATTTAGCTTGTAAAGAAGCTGGCATACCTACTTACCACCTGGAGCATGGCATGCGTGCAGATTATGGCATTGCTTATAAGGCATCTAACACTCCTGAAGTATACCAAAAGTCATTCGCAAAACTCCGGAACCTCAGAAACATTTTATATAATTTGGGAGACCGCGTAAAGGCCCGATTATTTATTAAAAACAGTATTCAGAAACTTACTGGGGAGAATGCTGCTTTTGCAAAGGAATTTATAGCTGTAAGAGGCAAAAACAATTACTTAGAAACATTCCGGCTTTTGCCATCCCCGAAGCGTATTGCAGCTAATTACATTTCATTCAGTCCCAAAGTATACCAGGTTCACCAGCAACACGATCATCTTGCTCCTGATCAGAAAGTATATTTTATAGGTGTGCCTTATTTTGATGCACTGGCTGCAGTCACGCCAACTACACCTCAACAAGCAATACTTTTTATTGATCAGCCTCTAGCGGAGAAAAAACTTCTGCAATGGACTCCTGCTTATAAAAGAACGTTTGTAGAGCAACTGACAGGTATAACTTCAGGGTACAACTATAAACTATATGTAAAACCTCACCCTGAGCAGGATCTCACTTTCTGGCAGCATACCACTAATGTTGAACTGATTGATGATGCCCAATTACAGAAAATTTGTGGAAGCATTCCCATTGTGATGGGCTTCTATTCTACTTACCTGATGCCTTTTGCCGCATTTGAGCACACCACTCTGATCACATTAGAAAATCATCCGGCAGGTAAATTGAATCTATCAAAGCCATTTACAGATGCAGGCGTAGCTCATTCGGTTTATACTTTAGATGATCTGCCATGGGCTCTGGAAAACATTGCAACACTACATCAGCACCAACTGCCAAATAAAAAGCAATTTGAAGAAGACTGGCTATACAAATTTGATGGCAAAGCTGGTGAACGTTTGAGAGCTATACTTACAGGCCACAGCCTATAAAACAAAAGCGTCTGCAGGTATAAATCTGGAGACGCTTTTGTTTTAATTTACTTGTTTTAAGCATTTGTTACTGTTTCGGCAGGAGTTTGGATTTTCTCTTTAAAGTATTCCAGTGTTCTCCTTAAACCTTCTGCGCGGTCTACTTTAGGTTCCCAACCTAATATTTCCTTTGCACGGGTAATATCTGGCTGGCGTTTCTGCGGATCATCTTTTGGTAGCGGCTGATATTCTACTTTCAGTTCCACCCCTGTCAGGTTACAGATTTCCTCAGCAAACTCTTTTATAGTTATTTCTGATGGGTTACCTACGTTTACTGGCATTGGGTAATCACTTAGCAGCAGGCGGTAAATACCTTCTACTAGGTCATCTACATAACAGAACGAACGGGTCTGCGAACCATTACCGAAAATGCTTAATGGCTCGCCACGCAGTGCCTGGCTCAGGAAAGCTGGCAATACACGACCATCATCCAGACGCATTCTTGGACCATACGTGTTAAAGATACGCACGATACGTGTCTCTAAACCATGGTGCATATGGTACGCCATGGTCATTGCTTCCTGGAAGCGCTTGGCTTCGTCGTAGCAGCCACGTGGGCCAACCGGGTTTACATTACCCCAATAATCTTCATTTTGCGGGTGTACCAGCGGGTCACCATATACTTCAGATGTAGAAGCAATAAGCATACGTGCGCCTTTTGCTTTAGCCAGACCAAGCAGGTTGTGCGTACCCAACGAGCCTACTTTCAAGGTCTGGATCGGAATCTTCAGGTAATCGATCGGGCTGGCCGGTGATGCAAAATGCAGGATGTAGTCGAGTTTACCTGGTACATGCACAAATTTAGATACATCATGGTGGTAAAACTCAAAATCCTTTAGTTTAAACAGGTGCTCTATGTTGTCCAGGTTACCTGTGATCAGGTTATCCATGGCAATGACATGATACCCTTCTTTTATAAATCTATCGCAAAGGTGAGAGCCCAGAAAACCGGCCCCGCCTGTGATGAGTACTCGTTTCTTAGCCATACTTATACAGTTGTCTTTAATTCTGTTACCGGCTGTTTTACGCCAATGCCATAGTAGGTGAAGCCTTTTTCTGTCAGGTCTTTGGCATCGTAAATATTTCTACCGTCAAATACTACTTTATCCTTCATCAGCTTGCTGGCCACGGTAAAGTTTGGCGAACGAAACTCCGGCCACTCAGTTACCAGCAGCAGCGCATCAGCATCAATCAGGGTTTCATATTCATCTTTGCCGTACTGGATGGTGTCGCCCAAGGTATGTCTGGCTTCTTCCATGGCAACCGGGTCGTAGGCTTTTACCTGCGCACCCTGCTCCAGCAGTTTCTTGATGATCACCAGCGATGGGGCCTCACGCATGTCATCTGTTTTTGGCTTGAACGACAGACCCCAGATAGCAAAGGTCTTACCAGCAAGGTTACCATTAAAGTGCGCACTGATCTTGTTGAACAGCACTGACTTCTGGTTTTCGTTTACTTCTTCTACTGACTTCAGCACACGCATCTCGTAGCCATTCTCGCCTGCTGTACGGATAAGTGCTTTCACATCTTTCGGGAAGCAGCTTCCACCATAACCAATACCCGGGTAAATGAATTTGTTACCGATGCGGGCATCCGAACCAATACCTCGGCGCACCATGTTCACATCCGCTCCCATGATCTCGCAAAGGTTGGCAATGTCGTTCATGAAGCTGATCTTGGTTGCCAGCATGGCGTTGGCTGCATACTTGGTCATCTCCGCAGATGGAATGTCCATAAAGATCAACGGGTGGCCGTTCATCAAAAATGGCTTGTAAAGTTTGGTCATCACTTCTTCGGCTTTCTCAGAAGCAACACCTACTACAATTCTGTCTGGTTTCAGGAAGTCTTCAATGGCCGCACCTTCTTTCAGGAACTCCGGATTGGAAGCCACATCGAACGGAATCTCCACGCCACGAGCGGCTAACTCATCTTCAATGGCCTGGCGCACTTTGTTGGCTGTACCAACCGGCACGGTGCTCTTGGTCACCACTACCATATAGTCATTCATGTTCTGGCCAATAGCGCGGGCTACTGCCAGTACATATTTAAGGTCAGCTGAGCCGTCTTCGCCCGGAGGCGTGCCAACAGCAATAAATGCGGCATCGCAGCCCTGGATGCTGGTGGCCAGGTCAGTGGAAAAAGAAAGGCGCTCTTTCTGCGTGTTGCGCAGCACCATTTCTTCCAGTCCCGGCTCATAGATCGGCAGCACGCCCTTCTTTAAGTTCTCTATTTTATTGGTATCGATATCGATACAGGTAACATCTATACCTACTTCCGAAAAACATGTGCCTGTTACCAGACCCACGTAACCCGTGCCAACTACAGCTATTCTCATAAGTCTATAATTATTTCAAATGCAAATTTATACTTTTATATAGTAGGTTATACTTTTAATGGAAGTATAACCACTAACTTTTCATCTAACTATCTGGAAGAAAAGAATTTTCCCACCAATACTGAAAGACCAATAGCATCCATACTTGTGTTTGTAAAGCACCGCCCGCACTTCCTTTAAACGACTGCCGAAGCTTTCTTATTTGCGCTACATCAAATAGCTGCTGCGCTTCCACTAACTCGTCAGACAGATATTGATCAACCAAACCTGCACCTTCTGTTTGCAGAAAAGAGAGTAAAGGTATCTCAAATCCTTTTTTAGGCCTTTTATATAACTCGGCGGGCAGCATGTGCCGGAAAGTATCCTGTAATATTCTTTTCTGATACGATTTATCTATTTTGGAAGCCACAGGCAATGAAAAAGCAAATTTCACTACCCTGTGATCTAAAAACGGGCTCCTGATCTCCAGGCTATTTGCCATACCCATCAGGTCTGTTTTAGGCAACATATCATTTGCCAGCACCAGTTGCCAATCGGCACACAGTACGCTGTTCAGGTCGTAATGGTTTCTGGTTAAGCATTCTAAAAGCCGACTTTTTCGGGCTACGTATAAACGGTTAACTGCTTTATTCTTATGCTCTGGTTTAAGCAAAGCCAAAGCCTGTTGCTCTTGTTGCCAGGTGGCCCATAGCCAGTAACGATCCGGAGCTGATAGCTTAGCCCCTGCTGCAAAGCGGTGTAACTGTCTTACTTTATTCGATATAAAAGAGTTTCTCGATTTAGGCAAATTCTCCCATAAAAAGCCCAGAGCGGTTACCAGTTCAGTTGTTGCCCCTTTTGTTTGAGCCTGCAGTTCCGCACGGTGCTTGTTATAACCAGCAAATAATTCATCAGCTCCGTCTCCGGATAAAACTACTTTTAACTGCCTACTTACCTGCTTACTTAAACTATAAACTGCCAGTGCTGAAGAGTCTGCAAATGGTTCGCTCAGCCCATCCAGCATACCAAAAATATTGGTATACAGATCATGATTTGTAAGTCGTACTTCGGTGTGGTTGGTGTTATACTTCCGGGCAACTAAGCGGGCATAACTTGTTTCATCAAAAAATGGCTGCTCCGGAAAGCCGACCGAGAATGTCTGCAAACTAGGTACCTGCTCAGATGCCAGTGCCACAACAATAGAGGAATCGATACCACCACTTAGAAAAGCTCCTACAGGCACATCAGAAACCAGCCTTTCGGTTACTGCCTGCTCCAGTAGTTGCCTTAATTTAACTTGCTGCTGTTTATAAGTTAAGGTATTAGACGCTGCTTTTTCGCCGTCGAAGGGTAGTTTATACCAGTTGCTGTCGTGTACTTTATTGTTTTTAACCAGAAGAAAGTGCCCCGGCAGTAGCTTTTTAACATTTTTAAGTATAGTTGCAGGAGCCGGAATGTAAGTTAGCTGCAGGTACTGAAAGAGTGAAGTATAATCCAGTTCTCGAGGCACACCCAGCGCCATTAAAGCCTTTAACTCTGACCCAAACAGGAATTTATCTGCATCTTTATAGTATAGCAACGGCTTTTCGCCAAACCTGTCGCGCGCAATAAAGAGGCTTTGTTCAGCAGCATCATAAATGGCAAAAGCAAAAAAACCATGTAACCGCTTTAAACACTCCTGCCCTTCTCTTATGTATAATTGTAGAATTACTTCGGTATCAGAATCAGTAGTAAACTGCTGCCCTTTAGCTATCAACTTTGCCTGAAGTGATTTATAATTAAAGATCTCGCCATTATAAACAATGGTATACCTGCCAGTGGTGTCGGTTAACGGTTGGTTAGCAGTTGCTGAGGGGGCAATAACAGTCAGGCGCTGATGAGCCAGGGCCACTTTATCCCGCACAAAAGTACCGGAAGCGTCAGGTCCGCGATGCTGAATGGCAGCTGCTGCCGCTTTTAACCGGTTAAATGCTGTTAAACCAGCTTCCGTGAAGGCAAAAACTCCTGTTATTCCACACATACTTCCTGTAAAGTTAGCTTTTTTATACTTCAGGCAGCTGCTATCATAGCACCGGATTAGCAAAAAGTAAGCTCGTTTACTTAAAATTAACAACCCACCTTCCTAATACAAGTATAGCTTTAAGGAGAACACCCTGTTTATAGTATGAAACCAGACTGGCTAGATACCAACGAGTATCCTTTCGAATCTAAATACTTACAACTAGACTGCGGCAAAATGCATTACATAGACGAAGGCGAGGGCCCTGTTATTGTAATGGTACATGGTACGCCAGCCTGGTCGTTTATTTACCGTAACCTGATCAAGATCCTGCGCCCGCATTACCGCTGTGTAGCGATGGATATGATTGGGTTCGGACTTTCAGATAAACCTGAAGATTTCAGTTATAAACCGAGAGCACATGCAGCTAACTTCGAAAAGCTGATGGAGCACTTACAGCTAAAAAATATAACCTTAGTGGTTCATGATTTCGGCGCTCCCATTGGCCTGGCCTATGCTCTTGACCATCCTCAGAATATACGAAACATAGTTATGCTTAACACCTGGACCTGGTCCTTGTCAAAGCACAACACGTTTTCAAAAGCAAGTAAATATCTGGTTGGGCCATTGGGTAAATTCTTACATTCTAAAATGAACCTCTCGACTGGCGCATTGGTAAACGAGCTTTTTAGCGATGCCCATAATTTACCACAACCCATACAAGATCAGTATGTGAATGCCTTGGGCTCACCTGAACAACAGGTGCGCTCACTTGCCTGTGCCCGCGAATTAGTGGGTGTCAGCAAATGGTATGAAGAGTTATGGCAGAAACGTAAAAGTATACAGGATATCCCAACGCTTATACTTTGGGGTGAGCGTGATAAACTTGTAAAAATTGAAGCCCTGCAAAAATGGAAGCGCTTTTTCCATGAATGCTATGTAATACATTTTGAGGAAAGTGGACACTTTTTACAGGAAGAAAACGCTGAAGAATTAGCTGGCTATGTGAGTAATTTTATAAAGGAAGAACAAAAGAAACGTGAGCCGGCATTTTAAACTCAAGCCAAAACAACATTAAATATGAAAACGAATAAACCTCTTAAAGAAGCAATACTTAGAGCACCCGAATCAACAGAAGAAAACAATCAATCGCAGCAGGAGCAACTATATCATATGGGTGACATTTCACGCCCAGGAGGCGAAGCAAACAAACCGCATACCCCACAGGACCTTGTAGATGAAAGAGCACGCAATTGTATGGAGTCGTTGCACAACCTGCGGGAGTTGGAGTATGATGTGGAGAAAATAAAGAAGAGTAAACTGTAAGGTTTATAGTTTCAACCATAGTTTCTTTATTGCCATTTCACGCCTTTGCCAGAGCTAAATCCAAAATAATGGTTTCGTAGCATGCGGAGCGCCTATAATTGAATTGTAATCCCGAGCGTGGTCGAGGGATCTTATATGCCCTATAGTCCAGGTTTACAGTTCTCTAACCTTAGCTATCCTTTCATAGTTTCTTCCTATCCTGGGAGCTTTATTTGCCTACCGTTCTATAGTTAGCTTGACTCTCTCGGGACGAGCGGCCCCGTCTTCGGGCATCGCGCTGCTGATTTGAAGCTACCCTCGCTGTGCTCGAGTTGCCTGCGGCACCGCAATAAATCAAAGGCGCTCCACCCAAAGACTGTGTTCTTTCGATAGCTATAGTTCTTGTTAGGTAGAGGTGTTATAGTTATATATCTTTCTCGTGGTGGTAGGTTCGTAGGGACAGGTCGCGACCTGTCCGCTCACAGGCTGTAACAATGAAACTATAGCTTCAACTATAGCAGTTACAGAACTGTCCCCTTGAGGACAAGTGAGAACGGGAGTTCGAAACTTGCGACCGCAGGTCACAGGGGTGCTGAAACAGTAACTATGAAACTATAACAGCAACTATAGCAGTAACATCCCCTTTTGACAAGAGGGGAAGGAATGGTTGGATTACTATAACTATAGCAATTGCAAAACTCTTTCCTCTGACACACGAGAAGATTAGAAAGCGGTAAACTATAGAATTTATACAAAAATCTTCCCTGGATTTAGGATACCATTCGGGTCGAAGAGCTGTTTTATACCTTTCATCAGGCGTAGTTGTATCTCGTTCAAAGCAATACCAATATATGGCCTTTGCACCAGGCCAATGCCGTGTTCTCCTGAAATTGTTCCTCCCAATTGCACCACCAGCCTGAAAATCTCTTTTATACCTTCGGGTAATTTGTGTTGCCAGTCCTCATCGCTCATATCGCCTTTTATGATGTTTACATGCAAGTTTCCATCACCAGCGTGGCCGTAACAAACTGATTTAAAGTTATACCTGGCTCCTATTTCTTTTACACCATGTAACAGTTTCGGTAATTCAGCCCGTGGCACTACAGTATCTTCCTCTTTATAAACCGAATTCGCTTTAACTGCATGGGCCACATTTCGCCGCAGGCGCCACAAGTCTTCTTTCTGCTTTTCTGTATCCGCTACCAATATCTCGTCTATATCGAATTGTTCCAGTACCAGGTATACCTGTTCTGCTTCTTTAAACAACTGATCCATGTCGTTTCCATCCAGCTCTATCAGCAAGTGTGCCTGTATATCTGCCGGCAAGTTCACATCAATGCCCAGGTAGCGACCTGACCACTCAATAGCATCACGCTCCATAAACTCAAGCGCCGACGGAACTATACCCGCCATAAACAATTTAGAGACAGCTTCACAAGCCTGCTCCTCGTCACGAAAAGGCACCAGCATTACAATATTCTGTGGCGGAAATGGTATAAGCTTAAACACAATTTTAGTAATAACGCCGAGAGTCCCTTCGCTCCCGATCATCAACTGTGTAAGATTATAGCCTGTAGCGTTTTTAAGCACGTTGGCACCAGTCCAGGTTATTTCACCGGATGGCAACACTACTTCCACATTCAGTACATAATCTTTAGTTACGCCATACTTTACAGCTCGTGGCCCACCACTACTCTCACTAAGGTTACCGCCTAAAAAGCAGCTGCCTCTACTCGATGGATCAGGTGGATAGTATAAACCCTTAGCAATAACAGCCTCCTGGAATACCTGGGTAATAACACCCGGCTCTACAGTTGCCTGCAGGTTACGTTCATCTATAGTTACAATTTTATTTAGCCGCTCTGTAGAAAGTATAACTCCCTGATGTACAGCTAGTGCACCGCCACTTAGGCCAGTACCAGCTCCACGAGGCGTAACCGGGATCAGATTTTTATTGCAATACTGCATAATAAGGCTGATCTCAGCAGCGTTCGCAGGTTTAAGAACAACTTCAGGAGCGTAACGAAGATCTTCTGTTTCATCGTGGGTATAGCGGAGCATGTCATCAGCAGATGCTGGTAAAATTACATTTGCATCTCCAACTATAGCAGCGAAGGCAGCAACGGCTTCCGGAGTAACAGTGTTAAATTTCATTTTTAAAAAGCATGGGCATTGGCTATATTAGCAGACCCTATTATTTTATTTACTCACCTTCCTAAAGTAACGTTTTGAAAACAGCTTTTACAACTTCCCTCTTATTTATCTTTTTTATTATCCTGATGGCTTCCTGCCAGTCATCACAGCCGGTATTCAGTAAACGTGGCGACACCTACAAATCAGCGCGTGAGATTGCAGAAGAAAAACGCCAGGCCCGTAAAGCCCGGAAGCTGGCTCGCAAGAGCGGTAAAGCCGACCCTACCTTAGCTTCTAAAGACCGTACAAGCCGCACACGCATGCGTGCCAGCGGAGACATAGAGAAAGTAATTAAAACTGCCCGCTCTTTTACCGGTGTACCATATCGTTGGGGCGGCACTACCCGTGTAGGCATGGATTGCTCTGGTCTTTTGTGTACTTCTTTCCAAAGCATAGATGTTAAGCTGCCCCGTACATCAGAGGAGCAAAGCCGTTTTGGTAAAGAAGTTAAAATTAAAAATCTGCAGGAAGGTGATCTTGTCTTCTTCGGGGCCAACAAGTATAGCAACCAGATTACGCACGTAGGCATGGTTACTGAAGTTATAGACGACACTAATATTCGGTTCATTCATGCTTCCACAACCTTAGGGGTTATTGAGAATAATCTCTTTTCGGAGCATTATCAGAAGATATTTATTAAAGCGATAAGGCCTGCAATTTAAAGTTCTGAATTCTTCATCTATTAAATTATCCAATTATAAAAATACAAGTATACTTGGTTATAATACAAAATTATACTATAAATTGATATTGATTTAATTCATTCTACGTACTTATAAGTAGTCGTAACATATTGCACACTAACTACTTGCAAGTACTATGAAACATTTTTACATACTCCTGTTCTTTTGCGTTGGTTTACTGTTACAAGTACAATTGGCATGGGGACAGGGCGCTACTACAGCTGCTATAAATGGTACAATAAAAGATCAGAGCGGCACTCCACTACCTGGCGCTACAATCATTGCTGTACACAACCCCACTAACACACAATATGTAGCCACTACCAATGCCGAAGGATATTACAATATCCAGAACATGCGTGTAGGTGGCCCTTATACTGTCCGTACGTCGTATGTTGGTTATCAGGAGCAACGCTCAGAAAATATAACTCTTACCCTTGGTCAATCTTCGCGGATTGATTTTACCCTCTCAGAGAGCAGCCGCGAGCTTGGTGAAGTGGAGATTATAGGGGAACAAAACGAAATCCTAAACCAGGACCGCACAGGTGCAGCTACTAACGTATCAAGAGAACAAATAGAGCGGCTTCCTACATTAAACCGAAGTCTTCAGGACTTTACCCGTCTTACTCCACAGGCCTCAGGTAACTCTATAGCAGGTACTAACAACCGCTATAACAACATTACCATAGATGGTGCGGTTAACAACGACGTGTTTGGCCTTTCTTCCAGTGGTACACCGGGTGGCTCTGCAGGAACACAACCTATCTCGCTGGACGCCATCCAGGAAATACAGGTGGTGGTAGCCCCTTATGATGTAAAGCAAGGCAACTTTACGGGTGGTGGTATAAATGCTGTTACCCGCTCCGGTACTAACAAATTTTCAGGATCTGTTTATGGTTTTGGGCGTAACGAAGAGATTATTGGTAAAGCTGTTGAAGGCCCTCGCGTAAAGGCCGATGAATTTAAAAACTACCAATATGGCGCACGTATAGGCGGGCCTATACTTCAGGATAAACTGTTCTTCTTCTTTAACTATGATGCTACCAGGGTCACAGAGCCTGTTCGTTTTGCACCTGGCTCTGCTGAATCGCAGATCGATCTTGAAACAGCAGAGGAATTGGCAGGATTTGTACAGGAAACTTATGGCTACGATGTCGGCTCTTTCGGAACTATAGACCGTGATACAGAAAGTAACAAGTTCTTCGGAAGGCTCGACTGGAACATAACCAATAACCATCAGTTAACCTTACGCCATAATTTTGTAGATGCTTTTGACGATAACATCTCCAGAACACGTAGCTTTATCCGGTTCGGTAATAATGCTTACCGGTTTAACAGCAAGACCAACAGCTCTGTACTTGAACTTAACAGCCGGATCTCCAACGAGATGTCTAATAACCTGATTGTTGGTTACTCACGCATCCGGGAAGAAAGGGATGTAGCCGGAGAGCTTTTCCCACAGGTAACTATAGATGACCCGCTTGGTGTGTTTGAATTTGGTTCTCAGCGTTCATCTACTGCCAACGAACTTGACCAGGACATTGTTGAGTTTACGGACAACTTCTCATACTTACTCAACAAACATAACTTTACCATCGGTACGCACAACGAGTTTTTCAACTTCCGGAACCTGTTTATTAACAACTTAAATGGTCGCTGGGATTTCAGAAGCCTTTCTGATTTCTATAATGATAACCCTAACCGTGTTCGTGCCAGTTATTCACTCACCGAAGATGAACGTCCGGCAGCAGAATTTGATGCTATGCAACTAGGTGTTTACCTGCAGGATGAATATACTGCATCAGAAAGACTAAAACTTACTTTAGGCCTTCGTTTAGATGTACCAATATTCCCTGACGAACCGGAAGAAAATACAAAACTGGAGAGTGACTTCGCAGACATCTATCCAGGTTTGGAAACAGACCGAACTCCATCCGGAGAGTTTTTATGGGCACCACGCTTTGGCTTCAACTTCACCCCTACTGTTGATCGTACTTTCCAGATACGGGGTGGTACAGGTATTTTTACAGGACGTGTCCCTTTTGTGTGGCTGTCGAACCAGTTTGTAAACACAGGAACTATACTGGCAACTATAGACCAGCGTAATCCTGAAACGTTCATTTCTGACCCTGAAGATCAGCAGAGTGCCGGCCCTCCAGCCGCAAGAGTAGAAGTAAACGTCATCAGCAATGATTTTGAAATTCCGCAGGTATGGCGTAGCAACCTGGCTTTTGATTATACTTTGCCTTATGAAGTTATTGCCACTGTAGAAGGTATCTATTCAAAGACTTTGAATGATGTCGTGTATAGTGACCTGAACCTTGTAGCACCAACAGAAACCCTACCTGGTCAGCCTGAACGCTTTGTGTACCCAGCTGCCCGCCGGATAAATAACGATTATACCAACGTTCTGCTTCTTGATAATACTGACGAAGGCTACAGGTATAACCTTACCGGGCAGCTTCGCAAAGATTTCGATAATGGGTTACAAACTTCGTTAGCTTATACATATGGCAAGTCAAAAGACGTGAACAGCGGCACAAACTCTACTGCACTTTCTAACTATGAATTCAACCAGATTGTAAACAACCCAGGCAATCCAGAACTCTCCTACTCACGTTACGACATACGGCACAGGATAATTGCAACCGGAGGATATACCTTTAAATTCGGTGAAAACTTTGCTACAGGTGTATCCTTGTTCTACCAGGGCCAGTCCGGGTTACCTTTCACATACTTATATAATGGTGATATTAACAACGATGGCAACTTCGGTAACGACCTGATTTATATTCCCCGGGATGCCAATGACATCAACCTGATACCGATAGTAGATGACGATACAGATGAAGTATTATTTACCGTTGAAGAACAGCGTGAGGCTTTAGAAGCTTTTCTGGCAGACGATGATTACCTGGATGACAACAGAGGTGGGTATGCTGAACGCAATAGAGCCAGAATGCCATGGACGCATCAGGTTGATTTCCGCCTGCTGCAGGACTTTTATATTAATGCCGGCGACAACCGCCATACTATACAGGTCACGTTTGATATCTTCAATATAGGTAACCTGCTTAACCAAGACTGGGGCCGACAGTACTTTGTAAACAACAGTGCAAACGAGATAATCCGTTACGAAGGCAGAAGCGATGACGGCAATCCAGAATTCACTTTCAACCCGCGCAACCGCGCGTACAACATCTCACAGTTTGAATCCAGATGGCAGGGACAGTTAGGCCTGAGGTATATCTTTAACTAAAGTGGTGTTATAAAAAAGAAAAGCCCCGCAGGTAATTTACCTGCGGGGCTTTTCTTTAAAAACATACTAATTAGTCTACATATAGGGCAAACTTACCATTTGCTCCTTTAATGAAAACCATTGTACGAGTTATATTACCGCCTTTGTAAGCAGCAAAAGATACTTCATACTTCTGCTCAACTTCAGCATTTGGGAAAAGCACATCCAGACGAGCCGCGATAGCTGCTGCGATTTGCTCATCGCTCCAATAGTTAGTTGAATTAGGATTTGACTGATAGAAATTACCAAAATCTCTTAAATTCTTCCTGTTTAATTCAGTGCCAAATCCATTTGCATCATCACCAATCCAAGCATAATCTGCAGTTACGAATGCATAAGGAATAGAAAGATCCGGCTCCCAAACATTAGCTTTCTTCTTGAACTTCAGAGAAGCTTTTTCAACAGCAGTTGCTGCTTCAACCCATTTTGATCCGTCATATACCATTATTCTCAACCTCTGTACAGTAGCAGAGCCAGTATAATATGTAAAGCTTACATACTCTACAATACCTTTTCTTACAATTAGGTTATTATTAGTATAGTAGTTAGTCAGGAACTGGTTGAAGTAGTTAGTAAGAAGAGCATCGCTGTTTGAATCGAAGTTTCTAAACTGACCGTTTCCAGTCGCAGTATACTCTGCATCAGATACATGGTAAATATTCTTCCAAGCTCCATTTAAGTAGAAGAAAGAATCTTTCTGAGTAGTAACAGTACCATTTGCATCAGACATTTTATATGTTAATGCAACCAGTTGTCTTTCTTGAGGTGTTGGATACTTTGTCGCCAAATAAGTAGCAATATCACTTTCAGCTGTAAAGTTACTTGTAAGTTTACCCATTGCTGTATATTCTGCATTTGATACGGTAACTCTAGCAGCAATAGATGTTGTATTATTATACTGAGGATAAGACAACACATTATAAGTAACATTTACCGAAGCGCCGTTACCAAGGTGTGGATAGTTCTTGTCCAGAATAGCAGGTATTAACGCTGCAGCTTCATCCTCATTAACGAAGTATAAGTTTTTTGCAACGTGAGGCACAGTTGCATCCTTTGAATATACTTCATAATCAGCCTTCTTAAGTTCAGTTGATACAGTAACTTTATCTGAAGTCTTTGCTTTATCTAGTTCTTCGTATACATCCTCCATTGGGTCACAAGCTGTGAACACCAACATTAAAGAGGAAAGAAGATATACTAACTTTTTCATCTAAGTATTTATTAGAAGTTAATTTTTAATGTAGTTGTCCAGGTTCTGCCTGTACCAAAAAATACTGTTGCGTTAGATGCATTGCTAACATCTGGTCCATCTTTTACAACATCAAATGTAGCCTGAGCATCTGAAATATACTCAGTGTTCAGTACGTTGTTCACGTTACCGATTAGAGATGCATTTAAACCTGCTACTTTAAATTTGAATACAGCGTTCAGGTCTAGTAACTGGTAAGTTGGCACTTCCCATACTGATAGACCTTCTTCACCTAGAGTTGTTGGGTCGAAATCTGCAAAGAAATCACCGTAGTAGTTGTAATCAACACCAACTTTCAGTTCTTCAAGTACATTGATATCAAGGCCTAAAGCACCTGTAGTTTGAGCAGCATCACCAACTTTAACATCTTTCATGTACATAGCATTGATTGTCTCTATCTCGTTTCTGTCTTCGTCATAAAGTGTAACAGGACCAAGATTGCTCTGCCATGTCCAGTCGCCTACTGATACCATACCTCTCAGGCTTACTTTAGAAATAGGACGGTATTCGAAATCAAGTTCTACACCTTGGTGTAATGCATCTACACCAAGTAAGTTAGCAAAGTATGTCTGGCCATCAACCGTTCTAGACTTAGTGAATGATCTGTCCATCCAAGAAGTTCTGTAAAGGTTAATGTTAGCGTTAAGTTTTGTTGTTCTGTAACCGTAACCTAACTCGTAGCTTAGAATTTTTTCGTTCTTAGCATCAGGGTTAACATCGTTTTTGTTGTTCAGGAAAACAGCATTGAAGAAAGGAGCTTTCTCGAAGTAACCTACGTTTGCGAACACGTTATGTGCTTCAGTCAGGTTATAGTTAGCACCACCTTTTACCTGGTATCCGAAGAAGTTCTGGAAATCAGTTTCACGTGCTTCGTCAGTGTTAAGGTAGTTGAAGTAGTCAATTCTCTTGTAAGAAGTGTTAGAAGCAGCAAGAGAAACAAAAGAAGAAAGTGGACCTGACTTGTATTCACCTTGTAAGAAACCACCTTCCCAAAGTACAGTACCCTGGTCATGATAGTTATACTTGTCACCTACTTTATATCTTCTGTTAGGGTTGTTTTTATCTCTTGCATCAAGCACATAGTCAGCACCTAACAAGTTAGTAACTTCTTTAAAGTGAGTGCCTTTGTAATAACGAAGGTCAACACCACCTAATAGGTCAAATTTTTCGTTCAGTGACTTCTGGTATGTGCTTAGTACACCATACCACTTGTGGTCATTTCTTGAAGCATTCAGGAAGCCCAGTGCACGGCCATCTTCTGAATTCAGGTTAGATTGGTAAACACCATCTAAATCATAAGGAGTTAAAGAACCTTTACCACCAATTCTGAAATCGTTCAGGTTACCTGTGTAGGCACCACCACCACCAGTACCGATAGACACATAAGCAGCAGTTGATAAGAATGAAGTCTCATCAATAGTCCAGTAATGGTTTAGAGAGAATTGTGGTTTGTGGTAGAAGTTATCTTCTACGTTTACAACTTGTCCATTCAGGTAACCCCAGTCTGCGTTATACTTTAGTCCAGCATCTGCATTTCTGAAATTTTCAATTGACTGTCTGTTCTGACGCTGGCCGTGACGTTGTGGAGCACCAAAACCAGTTAAAGAAAGCGTGTGCTTGTCATTAATCAACTTAGAAACGTTGAAGAAATAGTTATAAGCTTCGAACTGAAGACCTTCAGCCCAACCATTACCCTCTGTTTTAGAAGCTGAAACTGAAACTGCCCAGTTATTTTCTAATAAACCAGTTGAGTAATAAAGTCCCATTTTGTTATAGCCATCGTTACCGATACCATAAGTAATGTTACCACCTTTGATTGCGTCTGTGCTTCTTGAAATAATGTTGATAGTACCACCAATTGAAGGTACAGCTACTTTAGAAGCACCAAGACCTCTTTGTACCTGCATAGATTTTGTAGCATCTGTTAAACCAGCCCAGTTAGACCAGTAAACTCTACCGTTTTCCATGTCGTTTACAGGCACACCGTTAACCATTACAGCAACGTTCTGGCTCTGGAAACCACGAAGGTTGATACGAGAATCACCGAAACCACCACCTGCTTTAGTAGCATAAACACCTGGCGTTGATTTTAATAACTCAGGAAATTCCTGGTTACCTACTTTTTCAACTATCACCTCACTAGTGATTGTAGAAATAGCAACTGGCGTTTCTCTGTCAATTGCGTAGCTGTTTGCAGTTACAAGAATTTCACCAAGTGAAGACTCGCTTGGTTGAAGTGAGATTGTACCTAAATTTTTTGTACCGTTTAGGCCTGCGATGGAAATCTCTTTCTGAGTAAATCCAACGAAGTTGATAAGGATTGCAGTTGCATTGGCATCGTCTACTTTTAAAGTAAATGTACCATCTGCAGTTGCAGGAACAGCAATGCTGGTTCCTTTAAGGATTACTGTTGCTCCTGGAAGAGGATCTTTTGTAGTACCGTCTACAATTTTACCTTTTACAGTTCCCTGAGCAAAAGCACTTACCACAGTAGTAAAACTAATTACTAATGTAATAAGGAAAAGTAAACACTTTTTCATGTAACTAATTTTGGTTGATTGGGTTGAAAGATTATTGGATTATTAAACCGACATTTAACTTTCCGGGCGCAAAGATAGCGGAACATTTTCGAACTTTACAAGGCCTTAATTATTTCTTAATGTTCCTAAGTATTATTTATTTAGCTCTATAAATTTATAGCGGAGATTTCACATATATCTGTTGTTTAAAAATAAATATACTTGCGCCATTTTTTTGCTTTCTGAAAAATTAATCTATTTTTGTGGCACATTTAAGGGGGATTAGCTCAGCTGGCTAGAGCGTCCCGAATGCTTTCGGGAAGGTCAGCGGCACGATTTCGTAAGTTCTAAATTTTAAGGGGGATTAGCTCAGCTGGCTAGAGCGCTTGCATGGCATGCAAGAGGTCATCGGTTCGACTCCGATATTCTCCACCAAAAGCAACCATCAAAGTGGTTGCTTTTTTCTTTTTATGGCATTTTATACTTATATACTTTATTCCGAAACAATAGACCGATATTATGTGGGTAGTTGTCAGGATTTAGATGTTCGTCTCACACAACATAATACTGGCAGAAGCAAATCAACTAAAGCAGGATCCCCTTGGCAATTAAAGTATAAGGACACTTTTGCAACGCGTGCAGAAGCTCAATCACGGGAAAACGAGATCAAGAAGAAGAAAAGCCGCAAGTACATCGAATGGCTAATTAGCTCAGCTGGCTAGAGCGTCCCGAATGCTTTCGGGAAGGTCATCGGTTCGACTCCGATATTCTCCACCAAAAGGCAACTATAACCTAGTTGCCTTTATTATTTCTCCGTGTTTCTATCGTAGCAAAAACGCTTTTGCAGCCAATAATGATTTTCAGCAGGACGAGGAGATCATTTCATCATTTAAGTCAGTCTTTGCAGCTTTGCAGAAATTCATTTCAGACGGACAGCTACAAAAAGTAAAACAATCTTTGAACCAGGAAATACAGGAATTACTTGAAGTATAAATCAAGCAGGTAGGTATAAAATAAAAAGCCGTGGTTGTTACCACGGCTTTTTATTTTATACAAAGAGACCTTCCACAGACAAGTACCGCTCTCCGGTATCGTAACAAAAAGTAAGCACGCGGGCTCCCTCCGGAATCTCTTCCTGTAGCTTTTGTGAAACTGCTGCCAGCGAAGCTCCTGACGACACACCAATAAAAATACCTTCTTCCCGGGCTGCACGTCTTGCATAATCAAATGCATCAGTAGCTTCTACCTTTATCACTCCATCAAGTAGGGTTGTATCCATAATGGCAGGTATGAACCCCGCTCCTACACCCTGTATTGGGTGCGGTCCTGGTTGCCCCCCACTAAGCACAGCCGACGCAGCCGGCTCTACGGCATATACTTTTAAATCAGGATTCCGGCCTTTTAGTACACGTGCCACTCCGGTTATATGGCCTCCCGTACCTACACCGGTTATCAGGTAGTCAAAACCCTCCGGAAAGTCTTTTAAAATTTCCTGAGCGGTAGTTTCTATATGTATCTGGGTATTGGCTTCATTCTCGAACTGCATCGGCATCCAGGAACTTTCATGCTCTGTAAGTATTTCTTTTGCACGTTCTATAGCTCCTTTCATCCCCTTCTCGCGCGGAGTCAGTTCAAGTCTTGCTCCATAGGCTGTCATAAGCCGTCGCCGCTCTACCGACATTGATTCCGGCATAACTAATATCAATTCATACCCTTTAACGGCTGCTACCATAGCCAAACCCACTCCGGTATTACCTGAAGTTGGCTCTACTATCATGCTCCCTTCTTTTAATAAACCTTTTTGCTCAGCATCTTCTATCATCGAGAGTGCAATGCGGTCTTTTATACTTCCGCCGGGGTTGCTGCGCTCCAGTTTCATCCATACTTCTGCTTTATCGCCAAATAGTTTATTTATCCGCACATGCGGTGTCTGGCCTATAGTTTCTAAAATGGTATTTGCCTTCATATTTCAGTTTAAGTTATATAGAGAAATTAAGCACATCTTCCGGCTCAGGGGCTTTACGTACTTTTATTTGCGGGTGATGATATACACGTGAATAAGGGGGAATACTTTCGGTAAGCCATACATTACCACCGATAATGCTACGTGTACCTATTACTGTATTTCCACCAAGTATGGTTGCGCCGGCATAGATAATTACATGGTCTTCTATAGTTGGGTGCCGCTTTATATTAGCCATACTTTTCTCTACGCTGATAGCGCCTAGCGTAACTCCTTGGTATACTTTCACACTATTACCAATAATTGTAGTTTCGCCAATTACCACACCCGTGCCATGGTCAATGCAGAAATGCTCCCCTATACTTGCCCCCGGATGAATATCTATACCAGTGCGGGCGTGAGCGAATTCGGAAATTACTCTTGGAAGCAACGGAATACGAAGCCTGTACATTTCATGCGCTAATCTATAAAGCGCCACCGCTTTAAAACCTGGATAGGTACGAATCACTTCTTCTATACTTTGTGCTGCCGGATCACCTTTGGCAATGGCATCTGCATCTTCCAGGAGCATTGCGTGGATGCGTGGCAGTGCATTCATAACTGAGGTCGCCAGAAATTCAGGAGGTTCAGAAAGGGTAGAAACCATGCCATCCAGTATTTGCTTCAGGCTATGCTGCAGATAATGGGTATGCTCTTTAAAATCTTCTAAAGAAGTATAACGCTTTTCGGATAAAGGGGGAAAAAGCAGTTGAATAACGGCTTCTGCAAAATGACAGGTAGCAGATGCAGGCACCAGGTGCCGGGTATGTGTGTGTTCCTGATATAAATGTGCTAGAAATTCATCATTCATAAACTATGTACGGTAATACAGGGAAGATTGTATAAACAACCAACAAAAAAGGGAGCCCTTTGTTTGAGCCCCCTTTTTAGCTTTAGTTTGAACAGCTTATAGTTTATATTAGTCACAATGTCCCGGGCCAACCACACCATTGTTGTAGTCATCCAGTAGTTCAGCCCACTCTAACAGTTCACTTCTTGCAGGATTGGTTTCGCCTTTAAAGTAAGCCGTCGCAGCATTCCATGCTTCCAGCACATCCTGAGGTATAGAAGCACCTGCAGCCACGTTCAGTTCAGCAGCGATATACTGATGCGCCAGAATATAATAGGCATCGCCACCTTTAGGGTTCGTGTTTAATACAGCCAGGTAATCTTTGCCACTGTTAAAGAAAGTTTTGTTCAGATAATCGTCCCAGGTAGCATCGTATTGTTTTTTGCCCGGATCAGCATGATTCTTCCAGTAACCCTGTGTGCGAGTACAGCCAGTTTCTTCCTGCTCCTGTTCGGCAGGTACGCAGAACATAATATCATCTATAGCACCTGAGCCTACCTGACCCTCTGTACCTGCTAATACTACTTTAAGCATTGTTACACCTTCTGTGTTACCTAAACTAACAGTTTGTTTACTGTTGTTGCCAAGAGGCTGTAGTTTCACTTTGTATAGTTCTTCACCACTCACGCTATATAGGTAAATCCAAGAGTTATCTTCATATGTATCAATATCCAGAACTTTTATAGACTGGAGTGTTACTCCTGCCGGAAATGTCAGCTTCATTTCACCACCCCAGCGGTTGTCGTTTGGACCATCATCTTCAACATTTGGATCATCTACCGGGCTAACTCCTATTTCCTGAATTATCAGCGTTTTACCCCAGTCTTGTGTATAAAGATCATCATCGTCACCAGTCGGCATACCTGTATCAAAGATCATAGCTCTGTTTTCTGCCTCCAGAATACCTTCTGCATTTCTTGCCATGTTATGAACCATAACCGGCCCCATCCCACTGCTGGAGTAAACCTGAGTTATTGTTTCACCCATTGGGGCAGCATCAAAATTAATAACATCGCAGGTACCAGCCACTAAGTTTTGTGTACCAGCTGCAGGGGTAATATTATCTAATTCGTTGTCGGATTCGCAACCTACAAAGGCTGCTGTTGCCAGGCTAAGGAAGCCAAGTTTTAATAAAGTTTGTTTCATAAAAGTTATAAGTTGAGTTAATGTTTATTTACCTGCATCAATAACAATTAAATGCCTATAATGCAATTCTATACATCATACTCATATTTTTTACTGTAGTTATAACTATAGCTGTATTTCATAGATTAATCATACATAAACCTTTAAACATAAGATAAAGGCCTATTTTGAACAAAAATTTATTTTAGCAACATTAGACACTTCTCAAACCATCACAAAAAACAAAACCCCTGATATAAATAAATTTATATCAGGGGTTTCTTAACCGACAGATTTACTATAGCTGTATTTTACCTTATCTATAGCAAACAGAGCCTGGGCAGAATTGAATTACATCTATTGCACCTGAACCACCTTTACCATTAGTCGATTTAAAAGTAACCCGTAATTTTGCAACGTTTGCTACCCCCTGACCTGCTAAGATCATAGGCTGGAAAGTATAAGCTCCTGTTACCGGTAACTCTGTTACATAAATTACCGAGCCAGATGCATCTAATAGTTCTAAAGTTGAACCTCTCTCATTTTCTTCTATATCCGCAATGTAAAGACCACGCATAACTACGCTTCCAAAACTAGAAAAGTCCATTTCAATAACACCACCTTTATCATTTATAGTAGTATTAGCACCCTGAGACTGACCAACGGTAAGTATATTTCCTAATTGAAAAGGCCCTCTGTTTACTGCAGTATAACCATTGTTTTTTTTATCTGGCTTTGTAGTATCATAAACCAAAGCAGCATTACCAGCAACTGGCTGACCATTTTGAAATCGTGTAGCAGTAATTTTAACCGGAAGTGTTGTATAACTATCTTTCATTACTTTCACTTCATTCAGGTAACCTGTAGTCTCAGAGAAATTTATGATAGTTGTACCTGGTACAGTACCGAATTTTTTAGTAGACATTGCTGTCATTGGTTTTACTTCTGCTTCAATTTCCTGATCGCAGGATGTAGAAAGGAATGTGATGCAAACTAGGGCAAGGGTTTTGTAGAGGATTGTTTTCATGTCGCAACTATTTGTAAAGGGTTAAAATTGATTGTAGTTGCCTGGAGGACTTCAACGCAGGTTGAAATACATTTCAAGAATTGTATATTTTAATGTCCCTTTGGCAAAAAACATTTCACTCTTCTACGGACATGTTTTAAAAAAGATGAACTGACAATTAAAATTTACAGCTTTTTTTCACTTCATTAAAACATGATCATTATTTCATAATTGCACAAAACAGTTAAACAACCCTCCTCAGAGCTTTTAAACAAACATTTTATAGTGTGGTAAAGTGTATATGCTTTTTAGCCTATGTTATAAAAAAATTTTGTAGCTGCGGTTAAAAGACCTGAAAGGATTAAAGTATAGTTTCAGGCATACAGATAAGTATAACAAAAAAGGGAGCTTTCGCTCCCTTTCGATCAAGGTTTTAATCCTTACACATTCCCGGACCTACTTCTCCTTCGTTATAAGCATCCAGTAAACCTGCCCATACCAGCAGTTGTGCAACACTTGGTTCTGTTTCTCCTTTAAAAAATGCTGTCGCACCTGCCATGGCCTCATCTACTTCTAATGTAGTTGACGCACCACTTTTTATATTTAGTGTTGCCGTTATGTATGTCTGGGCCAGCATAAAATAAGCGTTTCCTTTTGCAGGAGTTTTTTGTAGCATTTCCAGGTAATTGGAGCCACTACTATAAAATGCTGTTTGTCTGTAAGCGTTCCAGGCGCTGTTATACTCTTCTGTTGCCGGATCAGCGTGTTCAATCCAGTAGCTTCGTAAACGTGTGCATCCGTACTTTTCTTCTTCCTCTTCTCCATCGGTTGGTGCGCAAAATTCAATATTATCTATTGCTGCAGAGCCCACTATGCCTTCTCCATCCAACAAAACTTTTACAGTAACCACACCTGCCGTATTTCCCAGATCGATAGTTTGCTTGCTGTTGTCGCCCAGCGGCACCATTTGTCTTTTGTACACTTCTTTACCTGTGCCGTCATACAAAAAGACCCAGGAATTATTTTCATTGTCGCCTTCCCGATTATCTATATCAAGCACACGCAAGGATTTTATGGTTACCGGTTCCGGAAAAGTAAGCATTATTTCTCCGCCCCACTGGTTATCATTAGGTTCTCCTTCTATACCAAGTTCCTGTATGATCAGCACTTTACCCCAGTCTGCTGTTAAATCGTCATCGTCACCTGTCCAGTTCTCAGAATCAAAAATCATAGCACGGTTATCTGCTACCAGGTTGCCATCGCTGTTCATTGCCTTGCCATAAACTCTTATGGGTCCATAGCCATCTTCTGTATGTATTTGATCTATGTAGTTTCCGGCATCTACAGTTTCAAAGGTAAGGTTGTCACATTCTAGAGCTGTTCCATTTTCGTTATTCCCATCTTTGCTGAAGATGTTATCTTCTTTATCACAACTATAGATCAGAAAGGTAAGAGCACTTAATACTAAGAGTTTAAATTGTTTCATAGTCTTACAGGCTTTAATTCATAATCGCTTTATAAATGCAGCTGTTTGCCAATATAAGCACACCAGTACATCTTAATCTGTAAGATTAAAACTAGTTTACTACCTCACAGATAAACTACTTTACGAAAACGAATACTTGGAAGCTATCCCTTTAAATTAAAATAATGCAATAAGCCATTATTTGCTATTACAGGCAGGTGTTTTGCTCTTTAATGCTCCTGTTATTAGTCATTAAACTATAGTTGAAAAGTTGACGCAAATTTTATCATAAGCATTAGTTATACTTCGCAAAATAAAACAGTCCGGGGTGACATGCTTCATATCAGCCCGGACTGTTTTATACTTTAAGATAGATTCCTATTATTGTTTAATCATCGCAATGTCCAGGACCAGTTAAACCATTGTTATAATCATCCAGGATTTCAGCCCACATCAGTATCTGCTCTCTTGTAGCTGTTGTATCTCCATTTAAATATGCCTGTGCAGCTAACCATGCATTCAGCACATCCTGAGGTATTGAAGCACCGGCAGCCACGTTAAGTTCAGCAGCAATAAACTGGTGCGCCAGGATGATATCAGCGTTACCTCCTCTAGGTTCCATCCACAATATCTCACGATAGGTAGCTGAGCCAAGTCTGGTAAGGGTTGAGTTCAGGTAAGCATCCCAGGTATCATCATATTTTGTGTTACCGTTGCCATTGCCGTTGCCTTTTGGCTTGTAGCCGGAGTGAGTTTTCCAGTAGCCTTGTGTACGGGTACAACCTGTTACTTCTTCTCCTGGAATACAGAATCTGATATCATCAACTGCACCAGAGCCATACGGACCATCGCCATCATAAACTAAAACCAGTTTGACCACATTTTCAATTCCACCAAAGTCAACTGTAAAGCCTACGTTGTCGCCATGTGGCTCCAGATAAACTTCAATCGGATCTGCCTGGCCTGCTACATATACAAAAGCCCATGAATCATTTTCATAAGGATCTATATCCAGTATACGCATTGATTCTAGTGTTACAGCTTCAGTGAATGTGATTCTCATATCAGCACCCCACTGGTTGTCGTTAGGTTCAGACTCAAAACCCAGTTGTTGTGTAATCAACACATTTCCCCAGTCAGTAGTAGCCAGGTCATCGTCATCCCCGGTCCAGTTCTCAGAGTCAAAGATCATGGCCCTGTTATCATCTTCAACAAGAACATCATTTTCGTTTCTGGCTAAACCAGCCAGGTTTACAGTAACTAATCCTCCCTCTGAGGTTACCTGATCTACATAACCTGAATAACCCTCAAATGTAATTACATCGCATTCCTCTGTTGTTCCTTGATTATCGGTTTTAGCACTATCCAGAAGATCATCTTCTTTTTCGCAACCATAAAATACCAGCGCTGCTGCGCACAGTGCCATTAACTTCCCATTAAATCTCTTCATAGTTATTATTGTTTAAGTTTATTGTGCATTAATATTTCAATCCACTGCTAAGGCAGCGTACGGCGAGGGCAAACATTACTTGTACATCAAATATCCAAGGCCATATGACTTAATTAATTAAGTTAAAGAAGGGTGAGGTATGATCAGGTAGTTACTTAAAATAAGCAGCTTTACCCGTATTTTGGAGCGTTGCAAGTTGTTGCACTATGTTAATACGTATACATCACTCCAACTTCAGCCTGTTTTTTAATAATTTAGGGAATATTGCTTTCAAGCAATTGAAAGGCTATTTTATTTTCGTAAATAACTCTTTTTGAAATGTTAATAATTCAGGATACACCTTTTATAAACAGTTCTACCATCAATTGCAGGATTAGCATCTATACTGTGGAGTCAGCAAAATTAAAGGGGAGCCGAAGCTCCCCTTTAAGCTTATAATAAGAACATAACATCAAATTTTAGACTTTTTAAATCTCTTATTTGAATCCCTCTTCCTGATTAAGTTCCCTGTGGAGTTAGGCAGAAGGAGATATCATCGATAGCTCCGGAACCAAAGGCACCGTCGCCGTCAAACCAGATCACCAGCTTCACTACATTTGCAGTGTTGAGCAAATCTACTGTAAAGCCTACGTTATCGCCGTGAGGCTCCAGGTAAATTCGTATCGGCTCTTCCTGGCCTGCTACATACAGGAAGGCCCAGGAGTCGTGCTCGAAATCATCAATGTCGAGTACGCGCATTGATTTCAGGGTCACCCGTTCAGGGAAAGTAAAGCGCAGCTCAGATCCCCATTGATTGTCGTTAGGTGCTCCTTCATCGCCCAATTGCTGGGTGATCAGCACATTACCCCAGTCAGCAGTAGCCAGGTCATCGTCATCGCCGGTTGGATTTTCAGAGTCGAAGATCATGGCACGGTTGTCGTCCACCGGCTCATCGTTGGCATCGCGGGCAATACCGGCCACGTTCAGCACCATACCGCCTTCAGAAACCACCTGATCCAGGTAGCCTGTCTGGCCTTCAAAGGTGATCATGTCACATACTTCTTCTACCTGTGGAGTTAGGCAGAAAGAGATATCATCGATAGCTCCGGAACCAAAGGCACCGTCGCCGTCAAACCAGATCACCAGCTTCACTACATTTGCAGTGTTGAGCAAATCTACTGTAAAGCCTACGTTATCGCCGTGAGGCTCCAGGTAAATTCGTATCGGCTCTTCCTGGCCTGCTACATACAGGAAGGCCCAGGAGTCGTGCTCGAAATCATCAATGTCGAGTACGCGCATTGATTTCAGGGTCACCCGTTCAGGGAAAGTAAAGCGCAGCTCAGATCCCCATTGATTGTCGTTAGGTGCTCCTTCATCGCCCAATTGCTGGGTGATCAGCACATTACCCCAGTCAGCAGTAGCCAGGTCATCGTCATCGCCGGTTGGATTTTCAGAGTCGAAGATCATGGCACGGTTGTCGTCCACCGGCTCATCGTTGGCATCGCGGGCAATACCGGCCACGTTCAGCACCATACCGCCTTCTGAAACCACCTGATCCAGGTAGCCTGTCTGGCCTTCAAAGGTGATCATGTCACAGGTTTCACCTGTCTGGTTTTTGTTTTGGTCTACTAAAAGATCATCTTCCTTTTCGCAGCCAAAGAAAAACAATGCCACCGCACAAATTGCGAGTAGTTTTCCGTTCATTTGTTTCATAGTTGTTTAAATTAAGTTTATTTATAGTTAAGGCATGTACAAACCACTGCAGCACAGTGTAACTTGGGAGGGTCAGATTTAAAGGCTGTAAAATGCATAACAATTCCAGCAACAAACACGCTTGCTTGTTATAACTTGCCTTTGTGCTAGTATAAAAATTCAGATATTAAATAATACGATTTTGAAATAATTAGATAACAGCAGTAAAGCTGTATTTAGCGAAGGATGAGATTAAATTAGCGAACCCAATTAATATTTTCGAGGGGGCACTTTTACAAAAAATAACAGGTAAAAAAGAGAAATCATAACAACAAATGCACTGGTCAGGAACACCAGACGGAAGTTATCAGGATTGTTATTATACAGCCATCCGGAACATAAAGCGCCTATCCCGATACCTGCCTCCAAGGCAATATACATGGTTGCCATAGCCCTGCCACGATGCGCCTCAAGACTCAGATCTATTGTCCAGGCAAATACGGTAGGAGAATTCATACCCTGGCCTATTCCGAATAATACACCAGCCAGCATAAGTTCTGTTAATGAGGTAGAAAAACCAACTGCAAGCATAGCGAGCATCAGCACGAACGTACTGATCCTTAAAATAATTACCCGCCCATATTTGTCAGAAATACGACCGGCAACAAACCTTATTGCCAGAGAAGATAGTGTGAAGCTTAGAAAGAAAAGACCCTTGTTCCGGATACCCAGAAACTCACTGAAATCTGGAACAACGGTAAGTATAGTACCAAAAGAGAATACGGTAAAAAAGAGAACAAGAGAAGGAGCAATTACACGTGGCTCAAACAATTCGCTTCTTGAAATACGCAGCAGCCCCATCCGGAAATGATGTTTATCCTGAACAGTTTCCTTCATACGTGCTATAACCGCCACCGACAAAAATGCAGCCAGCGATGAAGTATAGAACATAATATCCAGAGAGAATTGATTGGCAATGGCACCACCTAACGCCGGGCCTGCCGCCATACCCAAACTACCTGACAGACCAAGCAGGCCGGTTGCTTCTCCCCTGCGCTGCACAGGGATGATATCGGCTACATAGGCCGCGGTGCCTGTAGGAGTAAACCCTGTAGAAAAACCATGTATGAAACGAAGCAACAGAAACGCAGCAACAGACCCAGTAACCGGATATAGAAAACCGCAAAGTATACACACTGCGCCACCCACTACCATTACTGGTACCCGGCCAATCTTATCTGCAAGCTGCCCGCTAAAGGGTCTGGACAAACCTGCTGTAAGTGTAAAAAGAGAAATAATAAGTCCTTTATACTCTTCGCCACCCAAACTGGTAAGGTAATCGGGAAGCTCAGGTATGATCATGTTAAAGCTGGCAAAGAATAGGAATGAGCTTAGGCACAGTAGCCCAAACTGAAGTCCGTATACCCGAGTTTCCTGCTTTTCCATTCGCTGCGTTAATAGCGCCCGCAAGTTGGCAAAGTATACCTTAGGAAACTATAGCTCTACAGGAAATCATCTTCTTGGAATAAACAGTAAAGAGAGTTTCCGGAGGTATAGTCAGAAAACCCCTTTAAACGATAATTAAGAAAAGGTTAAAGTATAGCGAAGTATAAAACAGCTATCACTAAGAGGCTACATTTGCTGTTTGGGGATGTGCCAGTACGCCATTTACATAAATATTTTGCTCCAGAGCAGCCAAACCAATACTTGCTCTTATGTGGCGGGCGGCCTGTTCGTCAGGGATAGTACTTAACCGTAAAGTTACTTCCTGTGCATTTCGTAATTCAAAAACTATAGCGTTTTCGGAAATACGAATTGCAGCTACCTGGCTCCAGGGCAGCACATACTCTCTGCCAAACAATGTTAAGCGATAACTTACCCGCGAAGGATTCATTGAGAAATAGGCTTCCTTTAGCAACGGATAACCCTGGGCAACAGCAATACCCACTATACCGGTTACAAGAACAAGCGCAGCAGCCAGTAACCACTCAAAACGTAATGTAGCAACCAGAAACAGTTCGCGGGCCAAAGCAAAAGCAGCACCACCAGTAAGGAAAACACCAAGTATAAGTATGTTTCTCTTAAGCTGTTTAATCTGAGAATTAGTGTAAAGGGAAATAAACATTTAAATCTGACTATCGGTTAGAGGTATCGCTTTCTGCATTACAACAGACTTTAGCTCTTGCTTAGCCTGTCGGAGGGCAGTTTCATTATGCATCATATGAAGCAGCACACAATGTTGCTCTTCGTTCTTAAGGACAAATTTTACATTAAATAGTTCCAAAAACACCTCATCTACCTCCTCCCAATCAAATTGATGTTCTTTTTGAAGGAAACCGGTTCTATAGATCACACCTTGGCTTGTAATTGTCAGGTGCCTTTTATATTCCGGATGCCGGTTAAGCCATACTCTACCAATAAGGTAAAAGAACCCAAGCATATGTAATAAGTAAACTCCGAGGAACCCATAAGCAAAGCCATCTCCTATTGATAAAAATACCAGCAAGCCCAACTGCAATAACACCAGTATGGTGGCCAGCCAGGTGGTACGCTGCTCCATTTTAAGGTCACTGGTATAAGCTCCTTCAAACAGCCTGATATGTAATTCCTGCATAAAAGAGAAAATTGTTACTTCTAAATATAGCAATAATTTGGTGAAGTGCAAACCGAAACTCATAAGCCACCTCAGAAGAACTGAATGTTTCAGTTAATTTTATTAGTATATTCAGGCACCGAACAGACTTTATATGAAAAGAATACATACGTTTGGGTTTGGCCTGCTTTTGCTAAGCGCCTGCCAATACCTGCCTCAGAAAAGTGAGCAACTACCATCCATAAACAAATTTTCTGACCCGCAACTGCAGCAGCTATATACGTTGCAGGACGAACGCAAAACAGCTGACCTTCTACCTTACCTGCAACATGGCAAACATACTTACCGCCAGGAGGCAGCATTGGCTTTTGCATCCGTACAGGACACCCTGGCTATTCCACAGTTGCTAAGTCTGCTAACGGATACATCTACAGCGGTACGTTCGGCTGCGGCTTATGCTATCGGCCAGACTGGTCATAAAAAGGCTGAAGACGCATTGGTACGCCATATACAACAGGAAACACGACCGCAGGTGCAGGCAGAAATGTTAGAAGCTCTTGGCAAGATTGCAACACCAGCAGGTGTTAACTTTCTGGCAACTTATAAGGCGCATGATTCAATTGCCTTGGCCGGTCAGGCCTGGGGGCTGTATCGGGCCGGGTTGCGCCAACAGCACTCCAACCAAAGTATAGCGTTGGGCGCCCAATTGCTGGCAGTTAACAATCCGTTTGAAGCGCGGCTTGCGGCAGCTCATTTCCTGGCGCGCATTCCTAAAGTAGATTTAACCTCTTATCGCCAGCAACTGATCGCATCGGCTACCTCTGACCCTGAGGCGGAAGTACGCATGGCGGTGGCCCAGGCCCTGGCAAAAGTAAGAGCCATAGATAAAGCAACGTTCCTGACAGGAATAGCACAGAACGATCCTGATTACCGTGTACGTCTTAGCGCTATTCGATCTATGGCAGGCCTGGAGTACAATGAAATAAAGACAGCCATACTTGGCGGCTTACAGGACAAGAACATCAACACAGCTGTAGCAACCTCTGAGTTTTTACAGGCTAACCCGGCAGGCGTAAGTATAGCTGATATGCAGCAGGCGCTTAACAAGGTTCAGGATGCACGTGTTCGTGCTAACATGATCTGGGTAATGCTTAAAAACAGCCCGGCTCCAGAATTTATGAGCAACCGCTACAAAACATACTTCGAGAATGCTACTAACCCTTACGATAAAGCGCAGTTCCTGAAAGCTCTGTCTGGTGATGTTAGCAACTACAATTATATTGCGGATGCCATGTTTGCAGCACAACAGCCTGTAATTGCTACCACTGGCATGGATGCACTGTTGCTGATGCGCACTCAACCTGATTTCCCGACAAGGCTGGAAGCTGATTTTGCAGAGATCTTTAAGAAGGCAGTTGGCTCCGGTGATGTTGCTCTGGTAGGTATGGCTGCCGGAGCTATTCGTGACCCAAAACTCAACCTGCGCAAATATTATAACAACGACTTCAGTTTTGTGGCACAGGCACAGCAAAAGCTACAACTGCCTCGTGACATGGAGACCAACATTGAACTGCAGCGCACCATCGACTACCTGAACAATAAGGAAAGTATAACCCCCGTGAACCCGTTTACACACCCGATAGACTGGGCCTTGGTAAGCACAATCCCGGCAAATCAACAGGTGGAAATCCGAACAGAAAAAGGATTGGTTGTGCTGCAACTGTCCGTGGAAGATGCTCCTGGCTCTGTTGCCAATTTTGTAGAGCTAACCAAGAAGAACTTTTTTGATGGTTTATACTTCCATAGGGTTGTACCAAACTTTGTGGCGCAGGGTGGCGATAAACGTGGCGATGGCTGGGGCAGCTCCGAATATTCTATCCGTTCTGAGTTTGCACCATTGCATTACCGCGAAGGGTTTGTAGGTATGGCATCAGCTGGCAAGGACACCGAAAGCAACCAATGGTTTATAACACATTCTCCTACCCCACACCTGGATGGCCGCTATACTATATTTGCAAAAGTAGTGGAAGGCATGGATGTGGTGCACCAGCTTGAGATCGGAGATAAGATACACTATGTAAAACTTAAAGAAACTCCTGCAGGCAGCGCTTCAAAATAAAACCTGCTATTTTAGCTGACCTATAGCTACAGGTACACAACATAAAAGGCGACACCATGGTGTCGCCTTTTATGTTGTAGTTGCGTTGCGTTATATGCTCTCAGTTATAGTTTCGTCCACGTTTGCCCACTCTCTAATTAAAGGAACAAACTCCTGTTGCAGCGTACGGCTTCTGTCTTTGCCATACCAGCCATGCAGCTTTTCGGCCATTTCTTTAAAGTCCATTTTTTGCGCTTTGGCATCCAGCACCAGTTGTTGTGCCGGCTCCGGGCGTGGTCCCCAGGTTCCTAATTCTTCCAGGGTCTCAGCATCCAGGGCGATTAATTTTGGTATCGAACGGCCTCCGTTTGTCAGGTAAGCATCCATCACATCCAGGTGCTCGTCGCGCATCAAAAATTTCACGTCAATAAGCGGACTGGCTTCTGCTATTTTAACTATACCCGGCAGGTTTTGAGCTGCATCGCCACACCATGCTTCAGTTATCACCACCCACACCATCTCTCTATCTATACTTTGCAGTGTGTCCAGCAGTTCGCTTGTAAGCACACATGATTTCTCGCCACGGCGCATACGGTGCAGGTTCATGCGGGTGTATTCTACCAGGTCAGCAGAATGGTTAGTGCCTGTTGTTTTATTTTCGGATAACAGTTGCTCTGTGAATGTAACGTATTGGGTGTAATCCATCGCCTGCTCCAGGTGGGCTGGCGTAATAGTCTGTTGTTTTTGCATTACTTTTGTACTTCTATCTCCTAAAATTAAAGCTATACTATATCCGTATGCTGGTATAGGTATATGCTCTGTTATAGAACACCCAACAGCCTGAATTGTTCCGGATCTTAAGTATAAAATTCATTTATTACTAATACAGTGATTTCTTATTAATAACCTCCTTCAAAAGCTTTCTCGCCGACAGGCACAGGTATTGGTAAAAAGTTCTGCTTTGGCGGCAGCGGACAGGTGGCATAGGTTACAAAGGCACAGGGCGGGTTATATGCTTTGTTAAAATCGATGGTGACATTGCCGTTTGCATCCGGCAGATCGGTGTACAGGTAGCGGCCGGCGCCATAGGTTTCGTGCCCGTTGGTCTTATCAGCAAAAATCACGAACAGCTGGTTTCCTTCCTTTAGAGCATCCAGTTTATATTCTTTGCCACCAACGGTAAACACCAGTGCTCCCGGCGTTTCTTCCCCGCTTGTCTGGCCCAGCACATTGTTAATAGAAATCTTCCGGCCTGAAACGTTTGGCTCTAAGCGGGCTGTCAGTTTCCAGTCAGGGTTTACTTCGTATCGATCTATACCTTTAAAAGTGGTTCTTACTTCGCTTTCTGTATCGAGCAAACGTACGCCATACTTATCGCCACGCTTAATTACGAACCAGGTTAGCGGACCATGCTTTAACCGTGGAGCCTCCACCGAATCTGAAGTATAAACCAGTGCCTCCTGTACGGGCTTACTATCCAGTTGCACCTCAACACCATCATTCAGCTTTACTTTTACCTGATTATCTGCAAGTATAAATGTTCCGGCCTTAGCTGCTATCTTACCTTCCGGAAAAACAAGGTCATTATCCGGGGCACTGCCGAAGGTGTTTTCACCGGGCTCCAGCCAGAACAAACCAGCCAATGCCAGCCAGCCGTCTTCCTTTTTAAGATTATTGATACGCTCTTTGTGCCATTCTTCTATACTTGCTTTATAGGCGGCATTATCAGTCTGTGAGGTTTTAACTGTATCGGGAGCGCTGGTGCAGGCTGCAAACAAGGTAGTTACGGCAAGTACAATCGCATAAACCAGGTTCTTTTTCATAAGTAACATTTACGGAACATGCAATTTAAACAAAGGGCATCAGCAAAGCATCATTCAAAGATTATACTTAATCAAAATTTACTACCTTAGCTACACAACCACTTATAACTATGAAAAAACACCTGCTCTTTTTTCTGGCAACTTTACTAGCTGCCTTTTCAGGCTATGCACAGCAGCCAGCACGAACTATAACCGGCAGTTGGAACGGCGCCCTGAATATAAGCGGCACCAAACTCAGGCTGGTGTTTAATATAGAGAGCACCAACGGCACCTTTACCGCAACCATGGACAGCCCCGACCAGGGTGCTAAAGGCATTCCGGTAACTTCAGTAAAGCTGGTGCAGGATAGTATATACTTAGACATTCAGGCTATACGCGGATCTTATGCAGGTAAAATAACCAGACCCGAAACAATAGACGGTTACCTGAAGCAGGCTGGCCAGACCATGCACATACCCTTAACTAAAGGCGAGCCAGCAGTAGCCAAACGACCACAAGAGCCTGTAAAACCTTACCCATATCAGGAAACTGAAGTAACCATAGATAACAAAGCGGCAGGTATAAAGCTTATTGGCACACTCACCTTACCTAAAACCAAAGCACCTTACCCGGCAGTAGTGCTTATTACCGGCTCCGGCCCCCAGGATCGCGACCAGACCATAATGGGGCATAAACCCTTCCTGGTGCTGGCCGACCACCTTACCCGCCAGGGCTTTGCCGTACTGCGCCTCGACGACCGTGGTGTAGGAAAATCAGAAGGAAACTTTGCGACAGCCACTACCGAAGACTTTGCCTCTGACGCCGAAGCAGCATATACTTACCTGAGGAGCTTTACTGGTGTGAACTCTAAAAGAGTGGGTTTGCTGGGCCACTCGGAGGGTGCCCTGGTAGCAGCACAAGTAGCAGCTAAACACCCCGAAACAGCTTTTGTAGTACTGATGGCCGGAAGCGCCGTGCCTGGCACCGAACTGCTGGTAGCCCAGAACGAAGCGCTTTTAAAAGCAGGCGGTGTGCCACAGGAGCCGCTACAAAAATACCTGCAGTTTCGGAAAGCTCAGTTTGAAGTAGCCGCTACAGAAGCCGATGTATTTAAAGCGGCTGAAAAAATAAAGCAGCTGGAACAGGAAGCAAAGGCAAAACTTACCGATCAGGAACAAAAGCAACTTGGCCTTACCCCGCAAAGCGAACAAACTATAGTTGCCCAGCTCAGTTCGCCTTGGATGCGTTATTTCCTAGCCTATAATCCCGCCTTAATTTTGCAGAAGTTGACAATGCCTGTGCTTGCCATTAACGGAACAAGAGACCTGCAGGTACCTTACAAGCAAAACCTACCAGCAACCGAAAAAGCGCTTAAAGTTGCCAGCAACAAGAAGTATATTATACAAGAACTTCCGGACCTGAACCACCTGTTCCAGACTGCCACTACCGGCATGGTAAACGAGTATGGCCAGTTGGAAGAAACTATAGCCCCCACGTCCCTGGAAATTATAAGCAATTGGATAAAAGGTGTTGCGAAGTGACTATGAGTGTATTCGTTTTACCTATAACGGCAATCTGTTGATTTCGACAATAAACTGTATATCTATGTTATATACAGCAGTGAGTCGCTATTTTATTTACACATAAGATGAAAACCGTCCTGATCATATTGACTTGCCTCTTTTACCAATCCGCTTTTGCACAATTTGCTATTATCTCAGACAAAGACGGATTTGTAAATATTAGAAGTTCGCCAAAAGATGGCAATAACATCTCCGGCAAACTTTTAAATGGGGAGGTCGTGTTTTGTTTTAAGGGTGGAAATACTTGGCTTCCAATTGACTATGATCTGAGCCGTGAAAACAAAAGCGGCTATATCCATAAAACGCGACTAAGATTTATACAGAACTTCACAAAAGTACCTTGCCAAGTTTTAACGGATTCTAATGCGATCTTTAAAACAGACTCCTTAACAATTAGAATTACTAAGGTTCCATTCAACCCCAAGAACAATAAATTACAATTTCATAAAGGTGATTCTTCCAATAATGAAACGAGTTACTTGGAGAAGGTAAATGGAAAAGAGATTTGGGGGACAGACGGCAATATACCTAAAAAGCAGTATGGACAAATCCTACTACAATTAGGTAAGGACAAAATTTACCTGCCAGTCGAAAATTTGTATGAGCCGAACTTAGACTATACTTCAGTTACAATTGACAGCAATAAGACAATTTACCTATCCGCATTAAATAGTGACGGAGCTGGAGGGTATGCTGTTCTATGGATAATAGAAAAAGGAAGATTTAAAAAAAGAATCACAACTATACCATTTTGATAAAAAACAGCCAATAACACCCCTTGCTTTAATGCGGACTGAGGTGGTGTTAGGAACTTAAGTGCTATTGCAAAATTTATTTATATACCAAACTTTGGTGCTCTTGACCCCGAACCGTAGTAAGCCTAAATGCTATAACCAACCACTATGATACGCCCCTACACCCCCACCGACAAACCTTCACTTATTGCCCTGCTAAAACTGAACATACCGCTATACTTTGCCGAAGCCGAAGAAGCCGACTTTATCGAGTACCTGGAGCAGCACCTGGAAGATTATTTTGTGGTGGAAGAAGATAACATTATAGTTGGGGCAGGCGGCATTAACTATTTCCCTGACGAGAAGCTGGTCCGCATCTCCTGGGATATCGTTCATCCTGCGTATCAGGGTAAAGGTATAGGCTCAAGCCTTATGCAGCACCGCATTAATTATATCCGAAAACAACCGGGTGTAAACCTTATTGTCGTACGCACAACGCAACTGGTTTACCCGTTTTATCAGAAAATGGGTTTTAAGCTGGTAAAAACTGAAAGAGACTACTGGGCTGAAGGCTTCGACCTTTACGAGATGCACATGCCGCTACCAGAACTATAACCGGTAAAGAATAAACCCCAGGAGGCCAAAAACAACATTCGATTTTTAAGCCAGAAGTTAACTTTTCATGGGCTCCAGTTCCAGCACTACACTTTTTACTGATTTTTTCTTTAACAGGTCAGTGATAGTCTGTAAAGCAAACAGCATGTCCTTTTTATGGCGATAGCTGTATAACGAAAACGACTCTTCGCCTTTTCGCGCTTTCTCTATAATATATAAGTTATGGGCACTCGTATTAAAAAATGTTAACGAGCAGTTTTCTACGCGTACAATATCTACCAATGGTACACTATAACTTCTACAACCCTTGGGTACAGGAATTTTAATATTCATTTTGCCTACGTTAGACTCAAGAAAAACTTAGGCGCAAGCCGTTACTCCGGCTAAAGCAAGTGCAGTATACATATTTTTGTTGAATCAGCCGAACATTACTGCATCTTATACTTTTCTCTTGTTTTAGTCAGGCTTCAGGGTACAGGATCGTAACCGCTACTACCCCAGGGGTGACAACGACCTATACGCTTGATTGCCAGCCAACTACCTTTGAACGGGCCATACTTGTTTACAGCCTGCAACGCATACGTAGAGCAGGTAGGCGTATAACGGCAGGTAGCTGGTTTTAAAGGTGAGATCATGTGCCGGTATACCCAGATCAGGCCAAGCAGCAGTTTTTTAAATACCCAAATCATTGTATCGTATTTCGGTTTTCGTGTTTTGTATTTCGTGATTCAGATATATCAACTATAGTTCGTCATCGAAACACAAAACACACTTTAAACAAGCCCTAACATCCGTTAGGAGAGCAAATTTTTATTAAATTGCAGCAGTTTAACTAATCTAAACAAATTTCCATGTTAAAAAGAATCCTTTCACTCCTGCTTTTAGTTGGTTTGAGCATGCCGTTTGCTGCCAAAGCCGACGAAGGTATGTGGTTACCGATGCTGATAAAGCGTTTGAACCACGCTGATATGCAAAAAAAAGGACTTCAGCTTACCGCTGAAGAAATCTATTCTGTAAACAACTCCAGCCTTAAAGATGCCATCGTGCAATTTGGTGGTTTCTGTACAGGTGAGTTCATCTCGAAAGAAGGTTTATTACTTACCAACCACCACTGCGGTTACGGCCAGATACAGTCTCACTCTACACCGGAGCACGATTATTTAACAGATGGTTTCTGGGCAAAGAGCCACGCTGAAGAACTTCCGAATGAAGGTCTTTTTGTTGATATTTTAGTGCGCATGGATGATGTGACAGGCAAAGTACTGGAAGGCATCGACAACAACACACCAGAAGCAGATCGTGCAAAAAAAGTAGCTGAGCGTGTGCAGGCCCTTGCCAAAGAAGCCAGCAACAACGGCGAATACGTAACGTATGTGCGCGATTTCTTTAACGGCAACGAATATTACCTGTTCGTTTACAATCGCTTCACCGACGTTCGTCTGGTAGGTACGCCTCCATCATCGATCGGTAAATACGGCGGCGATACGGATAACTGGATGTGGCCACGCCATACTGGTGACTTCTCTATGTTCCGTGTATACATGGGCAAAGATGGCAAGCCGGCAAAGTATAGCAAAGACAATGTTCCTTACAAGCCTAAGCACCACCTGCCAATCAACATCGGCGATAAAGAGCCAGGCGACTTCTCTATGGTATTCGGTTTCCCGGGCCGTACAAAGCGTTTCATGACGTCTCAGGGCTTACAGCTGGAAGTTGATCACCTGAACAAAACCCGTATTAAACTACGTGACACAAAGCTTAACCTTTGGAAAGCTGACATGGACAAAGATGCGGCTACACGTATCAAGTATGCGTCTAAATATGCGTCTCAGTCTAACTACTACAAATATTCTATCGGTCAGAACGAAGGCATTAAGCGCATGAAGACCATAGAAGGCAAAAAAGCTGATGAAGCGAAATACCAGGCATGGGCTAACGCCGATGCAACCCGCAAAGCAACTTACGGCAACGTATTACCGGAAATTGAAGCTGCTTACGCCGAGATTGAAAAGTATAACCTAGGTTCTATTTACCTGAGCGAAGCTGTTTTAGGTACAGAATCGTTGATGATGGCTTACCGCCTGTCTGCGCTGAACGCTGCTCTTAAAGCCGGTGACGCTGCTGCCACACAAAAAGCTGTAGAAGATTTGAATCCACGGGTAGATGCGTTCTTCAAGGACTATAACATGGCAACAGACAAGAAAGTGTTTGCTGCTATGATGAAGTATTATTCTGAAGACATCAACAAAGACCAGCAGCCGGCCGCTTTCAAAAACCTGGTTGCCAAGTATAAAGGCGATTTCGACAAACTGGCTGACCACGTTTACAGCAACTCGTTTGTTGTATCAGAGCAGAAGCTGAAAGACTTCCTGAAAAACCCGACTTCCAAGAAACTGGAAGCAGATCCTGCCTTTGCAATTGTGCAGCCGATCATGGAGAATTATACTACTAACATTGCTCCTAAACTGACAGCAGCAAACGCGAAACTGGCAACTGCTAACCGTTTATATGTAGCTGGCCTGCGCCAGATGAACCCTGATTTTGTATACTACCCTGATGCTAACTCAACTATACGTTTAAGCTACGGTGGTGTGAAAGATTACAGCCCGCAGGATGGTGTGGTTTACAACTACTACACTACCATGGAAGGTTTGATGGCAAAAGAAGACCCAACCAACGAAGAGTTTATAGTTCCTGCTAAACTGAAGCAACTGTACCAGGCAAAGGATTACGGTCGCTATGCTAACGATAAAGGCGAACTGGTAGTAAACTTCATCACTGATAACGACATTACTGGTGGTAACTCAGGTTCTCCGGTAATTAACGGTAAAGGTGAACTAATCGGTCTGGCATTTGATGGTAACTGGGAAGCAATGACCGGTGACCTTGTATACGATGCAGACTACAAGCGTTGCATTAACATGGACTCTCGTTACCTGTTGTTCATCATCGATAAATATGCAGGTGCCAGCAACCTGGTTAACGAGATGACTATTGTTAACACAGACAGCCCGGGTGCAGGCGCAACTACAGCTGCAACTGCAACGCCACAGTCTGAGTTACTGGATGCAACGATCACTGAAGCTCAGGAGAAACTGCGTTCAGGTAAAACTGAGTTTAAGATCGAGAAGAAAAAAGGTGACGCAAGAGTTAAACTACAAGTAAAAGACTAAGCACCTTTTAACATAAACAGAAAAGCGCTGAGACTCATCTCAGCGCTTTTTTTATTTATATAGAACTCATGATTAAGATTCTTTCATGGCGCGAGCGTCCTAATATCATTCCAGCCTGACCAGAAAAATCATATTAATCACTGATCCTGTTGGCATTTTACAGTAATCCTGCTTATTCTTGATGATCAAAACGTTACCCAATGCTGAGACCTGTTTTACTTATACTTTTTATACTTTCCATACTTATACTTCCGGCATCAGCTCAGTATAAAACTTTCTCATCCGTCTCAATTATTCCACAGCCACAGCAGATAAAAGAGCAGGAAGGTAACTTTATACTTAACGCCAATACCAGAATTTACCTAAACCCTGACCAGCAGTTCCTGGAATTTACAGCACAGCAATTGGCGCAGGACATTAAAAAAGTAACCGGTCAGCAACCACAGGTGCTATTCAAAAATCCTAAGAAAAGAGCAGCTAACTATATCTTAATTACATTAACCAACACCCCCGACACGCTCGGCCCGGAAGGTTATACTTTAAACGTTGAGCCTACCAAAATTATACTTGCCGCCAACCAGCCGGCAGGTATAGCCATGGGTATACAAACTATAAACCAACTGCTGCCCATCAAGCAGAGCTTAGCGCCTGTTACCATTCCAGCTGTAGTGATTACGGATAAACCCCGCTATAACTGGCGCGGCCTGCACCTGGATGTGGCACGTCATTTTTTCCCGGTTTCGGATATCAAGAAGTATATTGATTACATGGCGATGCACAAGCTGAACACTTTCCATTGGCACTTAACCGATGATCAGGGCTGGCGCATCGAGATCAAAAAATACCCGAAGCTAACACAGGTTGGCGCCTGGCGCGAAGGCACGTTGGTTGGTCATGCACTGGAAAGGCCGCAGCAGTTTGATAACAAGAAGTATGGTGGCTACTATACTCAGGACGAGATTCGGGAAGTGGTGCAGTACGCAAAAGAAAGACATATAACTGTAGTACCTGAAATAGAAATGCCCGGGCACGCGCTCGCTGCACTGGCTGCTTACCCCGAACTGAGCTGCACCGGCGGACCTTTTAAAACAGAGCGAGCCTGGGGAATTTTTGAAGATGTATTCTGTGCCGGGAATGAGCAAACCTATACTTTCCTGCAGGATGTGCTCTCTGAAGTAACCGAACTTTTCCCGGGGCAGGTCATGCATATTGGCGGCGACGAAGTACCTAAAACCCGCTGGAAAGCCTGCCCAAAATGCCAGGCCCGGATGGAAACCGAGAACTTAAAAAACGAAAATGAGCTACAGAGCTACTTTATTGAGCGGATCAGGAAATTCATGAAAGCAAAAGGTAAACGCATTATGGGTTGGGACGAGATCCTGGATGGCGGTATACCTGCAAATGCGCTGATCATGTCGTGGCGCGGAACAGCGGGTGGTATAAAAGCAGCCGAGCAACAGCACGGCGTAGTTATGACGCCTACTTCGCACTTATACTTCGACTATTACCAGGGCGATCAGAATCTGGAACCACTGGCTTTTGGTGGCTATACACCGCTCAGCAAAGTATACAGCTTCAACCCTACTCCTGAAAAACTTACCCTATCTGAACAGCGGTTTATACTTGGGGCACAAGCCAACCTCTGGACAGAGTATATCCCGACATTTAAGCAGGTAGAGTACATGTTGTTTCCGCGAATAGCAGCCGCAGCCGAAGTATTCTGGACCAACCCTGAAAACAAGAACTGGGAAGACTTTAAACAGCGCATGCAGCCCCAATACCAGCGTTACGATGTACAAGGTATAAACTACGCCACCAGTGCTTTCCAGGTAAAACAACAGGTAACTACAGATACCACAAAGCGCCACGCAACTATAACCTTTACTACTGATGCAGCTGGCACGCAGGTGTTTTATACTTTGGATGGCTCTACTCCTACCACAGCAGCGCAACTATATACTGAACCTTTTATAGTTAATAAATCAGCAACTATAAAAGCAGCTTCGTTTGCAGATGGTAAAATGACAGATGAACCAACCGCTACAAAGCTAACCATACATAAAGCCTTTGCACGTCCTGTAAAACTACAAAAGCAACCGAGCCGCTACTTTAAAGCAATGGGCGGAGCTACACTTGTAAATGGCCTAACCGGCTCCGAAAACCAAAACGACGGACAGTGGCTTGGTTTCGCAACTGATGATTTTGAAGCTGTAGTAGACCTGGAGCAAGCAACAACTATAAGCCATATCAGCAGCTCGCAGTTACAGAATATGCTGGCCAATATTTTTCTGCCAACAAAGGTAGAATTTGCTGTTTCGGAAGATGGAAAGAACTATAAATCTGTAAAGAACATAACCAATACCACCGACCCTTTAAAAGGCGGCATCTTTACCCAAAATTTTTCAGCCGGGTTTGATCCGCTAAAAGCCCGCTATATAAAAGTAACAGCTCGCAACATCAAAGTCTGCCCGCCAAAGCACCGCTCTGCCGGCAAAACCGCTTGGTTATTTGTAAGTGAAGTAGTGGTGGAGTAAAGAACCAAACATCTTCTTGCCCGTAAAGCTTACTTCATAAAGTACAAAAACTACGCGCATGGGATAAGGTTACTCGGCTTTCTGTATTTCTGTTTTCTACTGACTCCTTTCCTGGCAAAGGCGCAATCCGATGTGCCGATGGGTGCACGTGCGGCGGCACTGGGCAATGCATCTGTAATTATACCGGATGTATGGGCACTGCACAACAACGTAGCAGGTATAGCCGGGCAAACTAACATACAAGTTGGCGCCTATGCAGACAACAGGTTTGGCATACGGGCCTTTACTACGGTAGCACTTTTAGGCATCTATCCTACCGCGAAGCATGGTGTTTATGGCATCAGCATGAGCAGGTTTGGAGATAAATTATACAACCAACAGCATATTGGGCTAGGCGCAGCACATAAACTGGGTCAATTCAGTATAGGTGCAAAAGCAGATGTGTGGCAGGTAGCGGTGCAGGGTTATGGCAGCCGGAAAGCAGTAACGTTAGCTATTGGCGGGCAAGCCGAGATTATACCGGGGCTATACTTTGGTGCACATGCCTATAACCTGAACCAAGCCAAATTAGCCGACTTTGAAGACGAGCGTTTGCCTACCACCATGAAAGCAGGCATTGGATATGTACCTTACAAAAAGCTCCTGTTACTAGCCGAAACAGAAAAGAACATAGACCATAATGCCACTTTCAAGGCAGGTATCGAGTATCAGGTGCTTCCCGGCAAATTTATACTTCGCAGCGGTTTTCAGTCCCTTGCAAACACGCTTAATTTCGGAGCAGGTTTTTTAGCACGGCAGTTTGTTATAGATTATGCGTTTGGCTCTACCACGCAACTCGGCAACAGCCATCACTTTTCTGTTTCTTATAGTTTCAGCCGCAACACTAAAGTACCTACCACAGGCACACCCCCTGCAAGTATAAATCAGCTATAGTCATGTTTCGAGTCTTATACATTCTGGTGCTGATCTTATACTTTTACCTGCCTGTGCAGGCACAGGATTACCCGAGGCAGACGGTTGATTTTGATCTTTTTGTGCAGGAACTGTTTGCGCAGCAGGAAGATGAGAACATCTTTTACGAAGACCTGTACGAAACGCTTTTCCAGTATTACCAGCAGCCTATAGACCTGAACAATACAACCCCTGAAGAACTGGCTTCGCTGTTTATACTTTCGCGTCCGCAGATCGTTTCTTTTTTCCAACATATACAGGACAATGGCAAACTACTCAGCATCTATGAATTACAAGCTATACCAGACTTCGACCTGAAAACCATTTACCAACTGCTCCCTTTTGTGCGCGTAGATAATGCCGGAATGTATGCTGATTCCCGTCCGCTCTGGCAACGCATGATCGGGGAAGACAACAATGCACTTATACTTCGGTACGAACGGACCTTGCAGGAAAGGCGGGGCTATACTTCCACGGATATCAGCAGTTCTCAAAGCCGTTACCTGGGTTCACCAGACAAATTATACCTTCGTTACCGGAGCAGCGTGGCCCAGGATTATAGTTTTGGTATTACTGCCGAAAAAGATGCCGGCGAAGCTTTTACTTTTGACCGCAACACCCGCCGCTATGGTTTTGATTTTTACACAGCACACTTCCAGATCTATAACAAAGGTAGATTTAGAACCATAGCCCTCGGCGATTACCAGCTACAGATCGGGCAGGGTTTACAGCTGTCGTCGGGGTACAATGTGGGTAAAGGCAGCGAAACGATAACTACGTTGAGCCGTGCTAACTTAGGTATAAGGCCTTATAGCTCTGTATTGGAATATGCTTTCTTCAGAGGTGCAGCGGTAACATATAGTTTAAAAGATAATCTGAACCTTACAGGTTTCTATTCTAGTAAACGTGCTGATGCCAACCTGCAAGGCGACACTATCTCCGATTTTTCCGAAACTTTTACCGGCATCCAAACATCTGGTTTTCATAGAACGGCTACTGAACTGGCCAACAAAGGCCGTGTGCGGGAGCAGGTTTATGGTACTAGTCTGCAATATCAGAAACAGGCCTTTACACTTGGCTTTACTGCAGTTGGCACAAACTATAGCTCTCCCATCAAAAAAGCAAATGCTCTGTACCAGCGTTTCGAGTTTAGCGGCACCAGCAACTATACTTTCGGCAGCAACTATAGTTATACCTGGCAGAATGTGTACCTGTTCGGCGAGACGGCTATAAGTAAAAGCGGTGGTGTTGGCAGCGTAAATGGCCTGATCGCAAACCTATCTAACAAAGCAGAACTGGCGATGCTCTACCGCTATTATAGCCGCGAGTTCCATAGTTTGTATAGTGGGGCTTTTGGCGAAGGCAGCCGGAACATTAACGAGCGCGGCTTTTATACCGGCATCAAACTAAAACCCATTGCCCGCTGGGAAATAACTGCCTACTACGATCGCTTTTCGTTTCCGTGGCTGCGTTACCGCGTTGATGCCCCCTCTTACGGAGACGAATACCTGGTGCGGCTATATTTTAAACCCAACCGACAGAGCGCCTTGTACGGCCAGTTCCGGACTGAAAGCAAAGGGTTAAATGCACCTAACAACACCACTTCTGTAGATTACGTGGCACAGGCCCTGCGCAGGAGTTACCTTTTATACTATGAATTTGCTCCATCAACAGCGCTCAGTTTAAAAAGCCGTGTACAGTTCAGCAGTTACGAGCACGAGGCACCACAGCAAACCGGTTACCTGATAGCCCAGGACATAAACTATACATTCAAAAATATACGCCTTAGTACCCGCTACGCCCTCTTCGATACTGACAGTTACGATACCCGCCAATATGTGTATGAGCGTGATGTGTTATATGCTTTCTCTGTTCCGGCACTAAGTGGCAAAGGCACGCGGATTTATACTTTGCTGCAGTTTCAATTGGTAAGGGATCTGGATGTATGGGTGAAGTATGGAATTACCAACTATAGAAATGTAGATACCATCGGTTCAGGCCTGGAAACTATAGAAGGAACTATAAGATCGGATGTAAAAGCGCAGGTAAGGTATAGGTTTTAGTTAAAAGCTCCTTCACAATTTATTAAAGGCTTCTCATCTTGGGCCATATAAAAATCAATAATTAATGAATCTCCTGCCTGAAATTTCATCGGTTTTGACTCCACATCTAAATAGCCAACATACCTGGATATCAATTGATTAAGTTCTGTACCCGGAGTTGTTTTAAAATTATAATTTCCATAGTCATCTCCTGAAAAGTAGCAACCAAGTTTAACAGCCACTCCAGGCATTGGCTGCTTCGTGTGCGCTTCAATTATTCTTCCGCCGACATAAAACTCACCTTGAGCAGCCAAAGCTTTGCTCTTGTATTCTTCAAGTGTATAGCCTCCTTTGTTGTAAGTTGGAGTCAGAACCAGTTGTTCCGTTTTGCAGCTGATAAATAGAATGGCAAACACAAGGCAAAAGAGAAAGTTTTTCATAGGTATAGTTTAGGGTTTATATTGCTGCAACGGCTTACAACTGTCTTTTATACTTGCAGAAACTATACTTCCGTCGTGGCTGAATTCCAGATGGCAGCATTCCATAAAAAGAGCTTTTAGTTTCTCGCGGCCACGCTGCACCCTTGATTTTGCACCGGAGTAAGATATACCCAACCGCTCCGCAATTTCTTTCTGGCTTACGCCTTCCAGTTCGCTCAGGCGCAGGGCTTCGGCGTATTCTTCAGGCAACAAACTGATCAGCGGCTCAACTAAGGCTTCTACATCATGCCGGGTATCATCCGGGAGCTCTTCTAACTCAAGTTCGGTTATAGTTTGGTAGCGGCTGCTCTCCCTGAAAAAATCATACACAGCATTTCTGGTGATCTGGTACAGCCAGGCTTTCATGTTTTTAACCTCGGGCAGCTGTTCGCAGTGCTTGTAAACTTTCAGGTATAGTTGCTGTAATATGTCGTTAGCTTCGTCTTTATCCAGGATGCGCTTCTGTACAAAGCCCTTTAGCTGCGCTTCGTAAGCCAGGAAAACAGGAGCTACCGCCGAACAGGTATCTGCAGTTAGCTTATTTGGTTCAGGTGTATGGCAGCAGTTATCCATCAGAAATCAAGTTAAAGTAGTTGACTAAGTATGGCAGCACTGAAGAGTACCGTTAATACAATTATACCTCTTTTTACGGAATTTCCATTTCTACTTACCCATAGTTCGTACAGGTGCTTTTTATCATCCCTGATGTGCACTTTACCAGTCGCAAACCTGTAAACGTAAAATGCCAACAGGTAAACCAATCCTAACTCAGACATTGCAAAAGCGATCTTCAAGTCGAGGCTCATACGCCAACAACCTTACTGCGTCTTTCCATCAGGCAGATGTCGCGCCACTGCCCATGTAATTGTCCCAACTTTTCACGCACACCTATTACCCTGAAGCCGCATTGTTCGTGTAGTTTTATACTTGCAACATTTTCCTTCAGGATACCTGCCTGTAGGGTCCATATACCTTCCTGTTCCGATGCTGCCACCAATCTGTTAAGCAGAAGCCTGCCTATTCCCTGCCGTTTAAACTCCGGATGAATGTATACGCTTACTTCTGCTACGCCGGCATACACACATCTACCCGATACAGCTGTAAGTGCAGCCCAGCCGGTAACTCTTCCGTCCTGCAGTGCCACCAGTCTGCAACTTTTCATATACTTAGCGTCCCACTCTTCCCATTCAGGTGCTTTGGTTTCCAGGGTTGCGTTGTTGGTAGCTATGCCTAATTCGTAAATCTCTTTCACCTCCGGGTAATGGGTTGCCAGCAGTTCTGTAACTATAGTTGTAATTGAGGTTGATGCTTCCATTGTGCTATGAATTTAAAGTAAAACAGCAACAGCGACAAGTATAAAATGTACCTGTCGCTGTTGATTTATAGTTTTAAGTTGTATTAAACGGTTGCTTCAGATTTGCGTGCGTTGGCGCCTTCGCCATAAACAGTTGCCTCCCCGAAAGTATAAAAAGCCTCCCAGTCTACGCCTTGTGGGTCTGTTATCCACGACTTCTCTGACTTGGCATAGCAGCAGGTGCATTTTCCTTCTTCGCGGATGGCGCCTTTTGCCTTTTTCAGGTTGCCGTATACTTCTGCCAGTTCTTCTTCGCTCTCAGCCTGTATACCCAAATGCTCTATACCTGCATTCTCAGGGTGCAGCGAAATGGCAAAGTTTATACGTGGGTCTTCCAGCATCCATTTTGCATAATCTTCTTTCAGCACGGTTGGCTCAGTGGCAAATAAGGCAGTATAAAAACCTACTGATTCTTCCAGGTTCTTTACTCTTACATTAACGTGAAATCTTTTCATGGCTTATCTATTTAGGTGTTCTGTTTCATTTACACCCTGATGACGGAGCCTCTCTTAAAAAGACGCAGCCCACAGAAAAAATTTTCTGTGGGCTGCGGGTTATTTTGTAGGGAGAGAGGTAACGGTTTGTATAAAAGGCGAAAAAGGCGTAGCCGAATAATGGCTTTTATACCTTGTTATGCTTAGGCGTTTCTATTTCTTTGCTAGTTTATTACAAAATCTTACAATGCTTTATAATGTAAAACAATATTTGAGTATTTAGAATCCAGCATGTTTTGAAAGTCTTGCAATGTCAAAAATTAACTTCTCAAATGATTCCTGATCCCAAAATCTAGGATGCATATATCCATGAGCTACGCTATTTCGATTATCTCCAATATCGGTGGGTCCAGATTGAGAGAAATAGGACTTGATTTCAGGTAAAATTTTCACAAATTCAGGCTTTCTATCTTTATTTTCAGCGATTGCTAAATCAATCAATTTAATGCCAACCTTTCGGTATTTCTTAGGGGTTCCATCTGTATTGAACAAATCTATACCATATTCACTTGTTGTCGATCTAATCATTTCTTCCAGATAAGAATATGCAAAAGGTGTCAATACAGAATAAGAGTTTGGAAAGGCTAAATACACTCTTCTAAGCACTTCCCAATCAGGCCCCCAATTCCACATATGAGTATAGTTATAAATTTCGTCAAATGCTTCATTCAGATCCATCACCTTATTCTTTAGTGTTTGGGTAAAAGTGAACTTTTGATTTTTTACGCTTAAGCATAACTACTGCATAAACGAAAACATACGCTTATCTGCATTATATATGGTGCAATGTTGAAACTTAGCTTATGGTATGTTCTTCACAAACACCAGCTGCTGGCCATCGGCTTTTACTACGTTGTTCATAAACTCCAGCATTTTAGTATAAGCTTCAGGCTTGTAGCGGCCTTTGTTCATTTCCAGCGTGCGTACATACATCACTTTTTGCCCATCAACTTTAGTGGTTGTTTTAAAGGAGCCAAACTCTGTGCTATAGTTGGCGTCGTTAGGTTTATACTCCAAAGTATAGCCTGCCGGCATTTCGTAAGTTATAGTATCTGTGTTGGTATAAGCTGAGGTACGCTCAACATCCCATTTGCGGTTCTCTACAGTATTTGGCGTGCTGTCCCACTTATTCATCAGGTTTGGTGTCAGGAACATGCGTTTGCCACTCAACGTAGCTGTCTGCCGCAGGCTTAGCTCCAACTTCTCTGTTACTTCGGGCTTTCTGCCTTTTTTCAGGTCAAACGAGAACTTATTTACCTCAAATGCCGGGATATCAATGTTTTTGTAGAGCCACTTGCGCTGGTCTTCAGGCGATGCCGTGAGCATGAGGCTTCGGTGGTCTTCATGATTCTGGCCGGTATATCGTGTTATCACGTTAGCGACACCATTCCCTTTCTCATCAATCTTTACTGTCACAGACCTGTGCTGTGCATTATCAGCTGCTGTATATACTGGCGTATTAACAACTTTCCCTCCTTCCGGGGTTATAAGTAATGCTTTTCTGTTCCCCGTAAAGCTACCCAGGTACCCCGCTGACTCGATCTGGCTGGTACACTCTAACCATAAAGTGTCTGCTTTTAGTGGCACAGAAAGTATAACGTGGTTAAACTGGCTACTCGGAAATTCAGACATCATTGCTGGTGCATTATCTCCTGCCCGGATCAGGGCATGGTAAGAATCTATACCTATTGTTTTAAGCATAGCCTGGGTATAGTTTGTAAGCGCTTTGCAGTCGCCGTAGCCTTTGCTGTCTACAAAGCTGGCTTCAAAAGGCTGCCAACCACCAATACCTAATTGTATAGAAATGTAACGGGTGTTATTCTGCAGATACTCATACACACGTTTAATTTTTTCTTCCGGAGTTTTGGCATCGGCTACCAGGGCTGTTATTTTGGCTTTGGTTGCCTCCGGCAATACATCACGGCCGGCATTCAGCTTGTTTATCCACTGGCCATAGTTCAGCCAGTTGTTCATGCTGCCGGCATAACCTTCTACTTCAAAATCGGTAGGAGCAGTACGAACTACAGGCACCAGCTCAGCCATCGAAGGCATATAAGGTTCTGTTTTAAAAGGTGCCAGGTTACTCAGCTGCCAGGTATAAATTTCCTTCCCTTCTTCGGTTCTTGTAGTACCCTTTTCCGGGAGGTTTGCTTCCTTGTAACGCAGCTTCATACCAGCTGGCATAACTACTGTAAAAGTAGCTTTTACAACCGCCATACTTACCTCATCGAGCGGGGCCCACATAGGATAAAACATTGTATTTGATGACGTAGTCTGGTATTCAAACTCCACGGTAAAAGGATATACCGTGTGCTCCAGGTTGGCAATCTTAACCCGGTTATCTTCCGCTAAAGAGATATCAGAAAAAGAACTCACATCCAGAATATCGCTGTTCTTCAGCGTCTTTATTTTCTTGCCGGTACGGTCAAAAGATGTGCCTTTAATATAGTTTACTTTAGAGAGCTTATCATAAGGCACTGTTACCTTTGCACGGTGCAGGCCATTCTCGTTAAGTATAGTTATACTTGTTTTGAAATATGCAGTAGCACTGCCCGGCGAATGAACAGTAAATACAGTTTCTTCTGAGTTAACAATTACGTTAGCACCTTTATTAAGCGCTGCAGGTATTGTATGCTGTTGTGCTATAGTTGCAAAAGGGATGGCGGCCAGCCAAAATATCAGGAAAGCTAGTTTCTGTCTCATTACTTTAATGTGCTTGCTAAGAGCAAAAACAGGTAAAAAGAATTCCAAATGAATTGGTGTATCTTTTTACCTGCCTGCTGTTGTACTCTTTTAATTAATTTGAAGTGCTTTTCTTTAACACGATCTGCTCTGCGTGCTTCGCAATGATCTGGTTGTAGAATTCTTTCAAGTAAGGATATTCCTGGGCAAAGAAAACAGACTTGTTGATATTGATCCTGCTCATCACCTGTATGGTGTTGCCATCCTGTTGTACCATATACATAAATTTACCACCATTTTCAGGAAGCGATACAGATACATTTTTAGGAGCCTCATCCATTACATAACCTGCCGGTATAGTATACTTCGTGATGATTGTCTCATCCTGAGGAGATGCGAAGTCTACAGGGTAAAGACGCTCGTTTAGTTTGAAAGGATTTTCTTTCTCGCCATGGCCCATCAGCGGGTTCAGGTAAATAACCTCATTTGACTGCCCGTTGCCGTTAGCTGTAATGCTATACTTAATATTTAAAGCTTCTCCGACCTTATCCCTGTTCTCGAACACAGGCTTACTTAATTTATAGTTACCTACCTCACGCGATAGCCTCTCTGCAAACTTTTCCTCGCCTTCATCAGCCAGTGTTTTACGCAGGCTAAGGGCATAGTAACCACCAGCAGATTCAGTAGCCTGACCTGCCATATCACCGTTCTCTTTAAGCGTTACATCTGTTGTTATAAACTGTGAGTAAATGGTAGGCTTTAGCTCCACCCAGCGGTGCGCTTTTTTCTTGATCAGGTAGCCTTCGCCGTTCAGTGCCCTTACAGGCAGCATACCAAATGATAGTAGAGGGTCTGTAGCATCCAGTAAATACTCTTTACCATCAATTACAACGTGAGCCACAACATAGTTAAACTTGTTTACCAGCGGTGATCCTTTGGGCGGACGACCATTGGCACGTGTACTAACCAGTACCGGAGTAGCCTCAAGGGCTGCCTCCTGCAGCATGGCTGTCAGCATCAGGTTAATATCAGCAACGTTACCAGTGCGGGCATCATATGCTTTGCGGGTCGAAGAAGTTGTTAGGTATGTATTCTTTTCATTCCATTTCATCCTCCCCTTTACATGATTATAAATTGCCAGTGCCAGTTGCTCTGCTGTCTTGTTTTGCGCTGCAAGTGCAGCTAGCTCTTCTTTAAAGAAACCACTACGGTTAAGCTGCATACCAAAACGCTCGTGAGTCATCAGGTCGCTGGTTACATCGTCCCAGTTACCAGTCATCTGCCGTGCCGCTTCGCCCGGGTATCTTACCTGCTGCAATTCAAACTCAATTTTAGACTGATAATCTCTCATGGTTGTCACAAAGCGTTCTTCCTTCAGAGCAGGAACATCTTTCATCGTCCACACATAGGCATTATTCACTAAATCAGGTGTGCCGGTAGCTATACTATTCTGACTGCGATTGTGAAGCGGATGATACCCCTGCATCAGGAACTTATAGTCGTAATAAGACGGAATCTCAGCGCGGTACTCACTCCAGAGGGTAGGTATAGTTGTCTGAAATTCCCACTCGCGCAGGTTGTATACAAAGTCTGAAGTAATAGAATATTCCACATCGATTACAGAGCCAACTTTAACATTAGGCATTGTAAACTTCTTAGAGTACCAGTTTTCGTTGTGCTGCTCTTCGAAAACACCTTTGTTATCGAACTTGTGCTTTACTACTTCACCATTTTCAAGCGTATAAGTTATACCTTTTATATTACTTACACGCTCTTTCTTACCGCCATTCACATAAAATGGCACTTCAAAATTTGCCCAGTCATACCCTGACTTTTTCAGTATTTTGATTCTGGTATGGCGGTAGGTGACAACCTGTATCTCGTGATTGAACAGGAACTTAGTGTATCCATAGTCTGATAGAACTACAGCTTCAGCGGAAGTATCCTGCTCAAACTTCGATAACTTAAGTTCAGTAAGATCGACTTTGCCATATTTGGCGGCCTGTGCATTAGCACCTGAAGCAACAAAGGCAAGCAGTAAGGTTAGTAAAATCGGTAGGGTAAATGTATTTGCTCTCATAGGCTGTAAAAAAATTAGTTTATATGCTACTTAAACTATAGACCTGCCAAAGCTACCACGCGATAGCAGACTAAGATTTGTATATACAAATTAAACTATATTTTTTACATCAAATACTTATACCCTATTAAAAATCTTAAAATTTTTCTACTTAAAAGTAGATAATAAATATCGAAATTGTATTTAAGAAAGCCTATATCAAGTCAAGCACAAGCAATGTGTACAGCCATTGTTATTTTTTGAAAAACTACTGTAATGAGTTTATAAGCGGGTATGCCTAAAGTATTCCTTATGCTTTCATAAAGGAAATATTACAGGCCTCTTTACGGCAGGCAGTAGCAGGTAATCAGGAGGGATTGAAGGAAAAGGAAAGAACAGAGCGGCAGCCAAGGGTGAGATTGGGGCCTGCAGCTCTGTAGTTGTACTATAGGTAGGTAGAAAAATTATCTGTGTTTAGCCAGAACTCCCGGCATGCTTTGCGTTGCTGTTCTAAAAATTCAGAATCTTTTTTGAGCTCTCTCCAGTTGCCATAACCTAATCGCTCACAAAGCCTGAAGAAGTTATCGCCCTGGTTTTTCATGCCTTTTGTGCTAACCAAAGCACTCAGCAAAGGCCTTCCTTCTGAATGCTCCTCTTCTGAAATTTCATCTATAACTTCCGTTAATCTTGATTTTTCATAAGTGTTATCAAGATTCAGCCCCAGTTCGGCTTCATAAATCAGGTTCTGAAAGGTCATTTGATTGGCTCTGCCGCGAGCCACCTGAATAAGTTTTTTACGTACGCGTGTATTCATATGTGCAAAAACTATAGCTAAAGCCGCATGCCATGATAAAGCCACTTTATGCATTAGCAGGTCCTCTGCCGCTTGTTTTAAAATAAATATATAGTAATGCTTACGAGTAGCGTACGGGGTATGTTACAGGCTGGTGCAATTTTTTATCTGTTGTTACAGATAAGATAATGTTAGCAGGTTAGTTTATGCCTGTAGTCTGGGTTGCTTTTCAGAGAGGTACTTCCAGTATCGTTTGGGTATATGACGAAGGTGCAACTTAGGATTCTTGCGCTCAGGTATGTTTACATGATCAAAGTATACCTGCCATAGTTGCTGATAGCTGTGCTCCTCTGATGTTATAGCTGACTCAGGCAATACTCCCATTCTTTTGCGGGGCGCTGCTGTATCCAGTGTTATAAAAGCAGTTGTTTGCAGATCATAATAAGCTCCGTAGCGGCGGCGGGTGTCGTAAATTGCCCAGCGCTGGTCAGCGTAACGTTTAGTAAAATGAGTAACAATGAGCGGCAGCACGTTAAAGTCTGGCTCTATGTGCGCGTAGTAAAGGTCATCATTAGTTTTCTGAAAGCGCACAAAGGCTTCCATACGGTGCTTTTCGCGGTGCACCTGTTTGGCTGCTTGCTGCACCTGCAACACACAAGGCGCGGTATAGTTGCCTTCTATACTCTCTGCTGTATCAAAAGTGAGCTTTATATAGTTAAATATAACCAGCTCAAAATTGGGTTGCTCCCACAGGTACGTATGGTATAGTTCTTTTTGCGCCGTAACAGATAAACGTTTTTGCAATCCCTTCCATACCCGCTGTGCTTTTTCGTCATCGGTTACTACAGTTATAGTTTCCCCGAAGATGGCTGGCTGCGCTACCTGCTCCTGTTCTATGGCAGTAGGCCAGGCTTTTCGCTCATAGGCTTCAAACACCACTGTGAGCAGTCCTTCAAAAGAGCCGTCGTAGGTATAAAGGTGCATTTTATACTTTACTGATTGTTGTTGCGGGCTTTCTCCTGCTTGCCTTCCGCCTGCATTCTTTGCAGGTGCGGCACCAGCATGTTCAGTTTGCAGTAGCAGGATACGCGGGCAACTTTGTTATTCTTTCTCATTACTTTTACTTTGATCGTTTTTATCTTTTTTATTTCTGATTCTGAAGTTGCAACAGGGCTTTTATACTTCTGTGCCATAGTTATACTTGCTTTATTATCCCACTTGCCTGAACAGGTCCAGCTGCTGGGTTAGCAACGGGCTGCGCAAGGCTCCATCTCCAAACAAAATTTTATTCCGGATACGCTGCGAGTCGAAGTCGTATGGTTGCAGGCTTTTTTGGTTGCAGGTGATAAAGTACTTTGCCCGCTTCAGCACCACTCCCATTTGCCGCAGATGCTCAAAATTTAAAGAAGCAAACCTACGCGCAGATACGATCTTCTTCGCCGACTTTACACCGATTCCGGGTACTCTTAATATCATTTCATAGTCTGCCGTGTTCAGTTCCACAGGAAATACATGGCGGTTGCGCAGTGCCCAGCTTAGCTTCGGGTCAATGTCCAGGTCCAGGTGCGGGTTCTGGTCATCGAGTATCTCTTTCACATCAAAGCCATAAAAGCGCATCAGCCAGTCGGCCTGGTAAATCCTGTTTTCTCTGATAATTGGAGGTTCCGTAATAATTGGCAGGCGGTTATCAGCACTTACCGGCACGTAGCCAGAATAATACACGCGCTTTAAACTATAGTCTTTGTATAGCTGGCTCGATAGCTGCAGTATCTGCTGGTCGTTTTCGGCGGATGCGCCAACTATAAGCTGTGTACTCTGACCAGCTGGTGCAAATGCAGGTGTAGATTTAAATAGTTTTTGTTCCTCTTTGGTCTGTATCAACTGCTGCTTAATATTATCCATCGGCAACAGGATGTCAGTATAGTTCTTTTCCGGAGCCAGTTTTTTCAGGCTGCTTTCAGATGGTAACTCAATATTAACGCTTAACCTATCGGCATATAAACCGGCTTCTTTTATCAGCTCTTCGCTGGCGCCTGGTATCGTTTTAAGATGTATGTACCCGTTAAACTTTTCTTCCTGACGCAGCTTCTTAGCAATGCGCACCAGGCGCTCCATGGTATAATCTGCATTAGAGAAAATACCCGAGCTCAGGAACAACCCCTCGATGTAATTGCGGCGATAGAAATTTATAGTCAGGTCCACCACTTCCTGTACCGTAAAGGCAGCACGTTTTATGTCGTTGCTCTTGCGGGTAACACAGTAGGCACAGTCAAAAATGCAGTGGTTTGTAAGCAGTATCTTAAGCAACGACACACAACGGCCATCTTCAGTATAGCTGTGGCAAATGCCCATACCTTCAGCGTTACCTAAGCCTTTGTTCTCATTTTTGCGTTTGCCACCACTGGATGAGCACGAAACATCATACTTGGCAGCATCTGCTAATATCTTTAGTTTCTCAGTTATCCTGCTATCCATTTAGTTATACTTGCCTGGTTTTGTGCTTTAAAGGTAACACATCATTAGCAATACACCTAACTATTTTAGCAAAAACTTATAAACAGGCTTATCAACACCTAACCATTTACTAATTTAATTAGCATATAAATCTTTGCCACTTCTTCTGATATCAATTTTAACATTGCTTCGTAAGTATTCTGCTCTTAAAAAGCGTTATCTTTAAAAGCCTATACTTGCTCCTGTCGCTACCAGAATATATTATGTGTTACCTTTCAATGCACCTTAGTTTGCCGCTGCGTCCGCTTCTGCTGGGCCTGCTGCTACTTTGCGCTTTGACTGCAACCGCACAAAAAAAGCCGGTAACCAAACCCATTACCCCTCCCGATACAACTATAGCTACAGACACTACCCGCCGCTTTGAAGATCGCGTGATGAAGAACCTGCGTGAGCTTTCGGAACAAAATACAATGATGGGCAGGCTGCTGAAATCTATCGTGGATTTTAACCCTGAAGAAGACGATCCACTTAACCTAGATGCCGAACTTATAGAGCGGGAATATGAGCGGCATAATTACAAGGTAGTACGCAACATACAGATTGTGGCTTTAGATGCCATTGGTTATTCTATACATGATACTACCAGCATGCCCGGAACCTGGCTTGAGAGAACCGGCAATCTCTTTCATGCAAAAACAAAGCGTGGCCTGATCAGAAACAAGTTGCTGTTTAAAAAGAATGAACCCCTTGAGCCGCTGGCGCTGGTAGAATCAGAACGTTTGCTTCGCCAGACAGATTTTATACTGGATGCCCGCATACTGGTTGATGAACGCACTACCACCGACGATAGCCTGGATGTAGTGGTTATTACCAAAGACGTATTCAGTTTAGGCGGATCGGGTTCTTTTTCACCATCGTCCGGGGCTGGAAGGATAACAGTTCGTGAACTCAATTTTTTAGGTCTAGGCCACCAGCCTGAAGTAACCTATCGCTTTAACCAGAATGCTCCGCGTCCGTGGGAGTTTGCAGGCCGTTATAGTATAGAGAACATTGGCAGGTCCTATATTACAGCCGACGTTGCTTACATTAACCAGAACTATTACAAGGAAAAGAGCGCCTTTCTGCACCGCGATTTTTATGCTACCAATACCCGCTATGCCGGTGCCGTAGGTATAAGTGAAGTAGAAGAACGCATTTTGTTACCACCCACCAGTTCCGACACCATTCCTGTATTTGGCAACCTGGGTTACACCCGCCGCGATGCCTGGTTTGGCCGTGCCTTTCACTTTAAGTCTTATAACCTGGGATACGAACCCCGTACCCCCCTGATAGTAGGAGTAAGAGTGATCGACACAAACTATAAAACTATACCCACCGAGAACTTCCAGAGCAACCAATTATACCTAGGCAGTATTGGTATTAGCGTGCGTAAATATTACAAAGACCGTTACTTATTTGGCTTTGGACGAACTGAAGATATTCCGGCCGGAAGTATAGTTTCAGTTACGGCCGGGTTTGAAGATGGCGCTATAACTAACCGCCGCTACCTGGGGGCTTCCTTCTCTTTTGCCAGGTACAGGCAAAACGCTGGCTACCTGTTTGGTAGTGCATCTTTTGGTTCTTTTATTGACGATGATAGCTGGCAGCAGGGTACATTGCAGGTGCAGTCGTTATACTTTACCAGACTATACGAAAGCGGCAACTGGAAACTGCGCCACTACATTCAGGGTCGTACAACTTTTGGCCTTAACCGCAACCCCGAAGAGCTTCTAACCATAAACAACAACGAGGGACTACGTGGCTTTAACTCGGCACTGCTGCGCGGGAGCAAACGTGTAACACTTAATTACGAAGCTAATATTTACACCCCTTTCTCCTTTTTAGGCTTTAAGCTGGCAACGGTAGCTATTGCAGACGTGGCCTGGCTTTCGGCTGGCAATAAAACAAGCCCTTTTAAAAACAAGCCTTATACCGGCTATGGCATTGGCTTCCGATTCCATAACGAATACCTGTCCTTTAGTACGCTACAGATCCTGTTTAGCTACTATCCACGAACACCTGGCAACGAAGACATCAGCCGTTTTAAAGTTTACGAATCATCCCGACCTTATTACGAATTCACCGATTTTCGTTTCTCGCGTCCCGGTGTAGCGGAGTTCAGGTAATGTCTGTATATCCTTTTTAGTGATTTCACGGTAAGTATAGCTGTTGAATTACAAACTATATCTATGGAAAAGCTAAGAGAGAAATCAGAATATGAAGGAAACCCGGTCGGGTTATCAGATAATACCGCAAAAGTAATGGCTGCTGAACTAGACCGCCATTTATCATCTTTTATTACCCTTTTTAACCAGTACCACAAACACCACTGGATGGTAGAAGGGCCTCAGTTCCGCGACCTGCACCTGTTCTTCGAAGATCATTATACCCAACTGCACGAGCAGTACGATGCCATTGCCGAGCGCCTGACGGTGATGGGTTACTGCCCAACCTGTCACCCTAAAAAGCAACTGGAGCTATCGTACATCGAGCACGAAGAAGAAGGTGTTTACCGGATAAGAGAAATGCTGGCAAAGGATATGGACGATGAGAAAACGATAGCTATAGAGCTGCGCAAAACTATAAAACTGGCCATGCAACACGAAGACTTCGCCACTAAAGCCCTGCTGGAAGGCATCCTAATCAAAACAGAAGACCGCTGTCATCATATTGAGCACTTCTTAGGCGAGGACGGTTTATCTATTGGCTTGATCGCCCGCCCGGAAGACATTATGGAAGAAGACGATAAGAAAAGCCGCAGCAGCAAAGCTGGCTTAAGAACAACAGCCAAGAAGCCTGCAAAAGCAAAAACGAAGTAAGTATAAAGTATAAATTAGAAAGGCAGCTCGTAACCGGGCTGCCTTTTTATTTGAATTATATTTTACTGAATTCCTTGCCTCACAACTTATAAAGCTTCTGTGGCCATTTGGATCTTGTAGTTTTATAGTTTCAGGAGATTCAACCACCCCTAACCCCTCCTTGTCTAAGGCGGGGAGCTTTTCTGCTACAGTTATAGTAGATGTTATAGTTTTATAGTTTCTGTTTAAACACCCCTATAGTCCCCTCAAGGGGACACTTCTGCTACTGCTATAGTTAGAAGTATAGTTTTATAGTTACAGTCCCCGAGCAGACAGGTCGCGACCTGTCTCTAAGGAACTATAACCACGAAAAAGCTAAACGCATATGCTTCTCCATTATACTATAAAGTAAGCTATCGAAGTGTTTTCAGTCTTTGGGTTGAGCGCCTTTGATTTGTTGCGGTGGCGCAGCCAACACGAGGTAACGAGGGTAGCTTCAAATCAGCAGCGCGATGCCCGAAGACGAGGCCCCGCGGCCGTGAGCGCACCAAAGTAAGCTATGATAACTGTAGGCAGGTAGAGCTCCCAGGATTGGTAGTTATTATGGAAGAAAAGGCTTGGTACAGGTTGCAAGCAGCATCAACTAAAGGACATATAAGATCCCTCGACTGCGCTTGGGAGGACAAATAAATAAAAGAAGAAGATTCATCACCTCTTCTTTATACTTAACTCACTACTTATTAGACTTTAGGAGAAATATATAGCCATTTGCTATTTAACTGTGTTACAACTTTTAAAGCCACCTGCTTTTTGTTAGATTTGTAGAACGGCACTTTACAACATAAACAACAACTAACATGGTAGATTTAGGCAATTATAACGAGCTGGAAATAGCCCGTGAAGTAGACTTTGGAGTTTACCTTACTTCTGAAGACGGTGATATTTTGCTACCAAGAAAGTATATACCTGAAGGCGCTAAAGTAGGCGACTTTGTGCGTGTGTTTGTGTACCGCGACTCTGAAGACCGCGTAATTGCCACTAATCTTAAACCTTATGCAACGGTAGGCGAGTTTGCCGGGCTGCTGTGCAAAGACACATCTGGCTTCGGTGCGTTCATGGACTGGGGACTGGAGAAAGACCTGCTGGTGCCGCTCAATAACCAGAAAGATAAAATGGTACCCGGCCGCAGGTACTGCGTGTACATCTATCTAGATGATGCATCAGACCGCATTGTAGGTACATCCAAAATAAACAAATTCCTCAACACCGATATATCCCAACTTAAAGAAGGCGAACAGGTTAATTTATTGATTGCAGATTATACCGACCTTGGTTACAACGTCATCATCAACAACGAGTATAAAGGCCTGCTCTACCGCAACGAAGTTTTTAAAGACCTGGAAATAGGTGACAAAGTACCTGGCTATATTAAAACCATCCGCCCGGATGATAAAGTAGATGTGACGTTGCGCAAACCGGATGCAGATACTTTTAGTGAGATGGATGAGACCGCAGCCAGAGTAATGCAACTACTGGAGGAGCAAGGCGGCACCCTGAACCTGTCTGATAAAAGCGACCCGGAAGACATCTACACTATAGTTGGTGTGAGCAAGAAGATGTTCAAACGTGCCATCGGTAGCCTATATAAAGAAGGCAAAATCCAGCTATTCGACGATTACATTAAACTCAGGCGTTAGGCAGGCCATACTTTCGAAACACTACTCTTTAACAGACCAACAACCTTTTATTGCCGCGCTCCCGTCAGGCGCAGTTAAAACATGCTATACAAGTACCTCACCCTTGCCATAACTTTTACCTTACTTACAGGCACAGCTTCAGCCACTAACACTGACAAAAATAAAGAGCCCGAAGCTGCCGACCTTAAAATGAAAACCACAATGGCCATGCGCGCTACACAAGCGCCTGTGTTGGATGGTTATTTAGAACCCGAAGTATGGCAGCAAGTTCGCCCTGCCACCAACTTTGTACGCTACGACCCGCTCAACGGCAAGCCGTCGTCGCAGGAAACGGAAGTATACCTGCTCTACGATAATGAAGCTGTTTACATCGGGGCAAAATTGCACGACACTGCACCTGATTCTATACTTACCCAACTTGGTGGCCGCGACTCCGGCGAGAATAACGCTGATATGTTTGCCGTGTATTTAGATACTTACAACGACAAGCAGAATGCATTCTCGTTTATGGTTTCGGCGGCAGGTGTTCAAACGGATATTAAATTCTCTCAGGGTCGTGAAGACTGGAACTGGGATGCCGTGTGGGCCAGCAGCACCAAACTGACTGACGAAGGCTGGGTAGTAGAGATGAAGATTCCTTATGGCGCTATCCGCTTTCCGGAAACTGAGGTGCAGACCTGGGGCGTAAACTTTATGCGTGTTATCCGAAGAACCCGTGAGAAATCATACTGGAACCACGTAAACAATTTGGTAGAAGGTTTTGTGAGCCAGGAAGGTCGCGCCATAGGAATAGAAGGTATAAAATCTCCGGTACGTCTGCAGTTTACACCTTATGTATCGGGTTACTTAAACCACTATTCGGGTGACACCAAAGGTAAAAGCAACTATAGCCGCTCGTTGAACGGAGGCATGGATGTGAAATATGGTATAAACGATGCCTTTACACTGGATGTAACCCTGGTACCGGATTTTGGGCAGGCACAGTCAGATAACCAGGTACTGAACTTAAGCCCGTTTGAGGTGAAGTTCGGGGAGAACCGCCAGTTCTTTACCGAAGGCACGGAGCTATTTAATAAAGCAGGTTTATTTTACTCGCGCCGCATTGGAGGCACACCTATGTTTCGCGGCAGTGTAGGCGACTCGCTGCAGGAGAACGAGGTTATACTTGAAAATCCAGGTATAAGCGGACTGCTGAATGCAGCAAAAGTATCTGGCAGAACTATAAAAGGATTGGGTATAGGTTTGTTTAATGCGTTTACGCGCAACATGTACGCGACTGTACAAAATACTGAAACCGGTGAAACCCGCGAAATATTAACCGACCCGTTTACCAACTATAGTGTATTTGTACTTGACCAAACTTTGCCACGCAACTCATTCGTTACTTTTACTAACACCAATGTTAGCCGTACCAAAGGGGTTTACGATGCCAACGTATCGGGTTTACAGCTGCGTTTTGCCGATAAAACGAACAATTTTGCCATACGCGCCGGTGGCAACCTGAGCCAACTATACGGCAGCAATATTATACTTCGTGGCGATACACTACCTGATAAGCTGCATTTAGGACACCAGTATAATGTAAACCTGAGCAAGATAAGTGGCAACCTGCGCTATGGCATTAACCACCACGTAGAGTCTGATACTTATGAGATAAACGACCTTGGCTACCTGAGCAACAACAACGAGATCAGCAACAGTGCCAGCATCAGCTATAACTTTTTTCAGCCTATCTGGAAGTTCCTGAGCTGGGGAAGCAGCATGAGTGTGAGTCAAAGCATGCAGTATGCCCCGCGCGAGTTTGTAAGTACAAGTATGGGCGTGAGCACCAATGTGCGCTTCCGTAACTTTATGAGCTCATACTGGAGTTTTGGCATGCGTCCGGGTAATGCCTACGACTATTATGAGGCACGATCACGAGAGATTCTGAGAGTATTTATAAAGCCACCTGCTTTTGACACCAACATCGGTATCAGCTCTGATTATCGTAAGCGCCTGGCCTTTGATGCATCAACAGGTTTCTGGAGATCTAATCGCTACGACCAGTTCAGCTGGTGGGGTAACCTGAGCCCACGTTTCCGGGTCAACGATAAATTCTCGCTGGTACAGAGCAACAACTATCGCCAGGAGAAACGCAACATCGGGTACGCGGGCAAAGACGAAAACAGCCATATAATTTTTGCAGACCGTACGATCAAAACGTTTACTTCCACCCTGTCGGGGGCTTATATTTTTAACGAAAAAGCCGGTATCACCTTAAACATGCGTCATTACTGGTCTAGTGCTGCTATCCTGGATCTTTATGAGCTAACTGAGACAGGATTTTTACAGTCACCTACTGCTGAGCGCAACGGAAACCTTAACGGCCGTTTCAACAACATAAACTACAATGTATTTAACGTTGATTTAGTATATAGCTGGCGTTTTGCACCAGGCAGCGAGCTGATGGTGGTTTGGAAAAACGAGATAAAGGATCAGCGTAAAGAAATCCAGAACAAGTATATCGAGAATGTTTCTAAAACACTGCAGTCTCCGCAGAACAATAATTTCTCGGTTAAATTATTATACTACATCGACTATATAGCTATTAAAAACGTACTCTCAGCATAAGCCGTAATTTGCCTTATGCACAAAACCCGAAATGCGTTAATTGCTGGTGCCAGCGGTCTGGTAGGTGGCCATTGCCTGCGCCTGCTTCTGGCAAGCGAAAGGTATAGCCAGGTTATATCTGTTGGTCGACGCGAGCTGCCACTTATACACCCCAAGCTAGACCAAAAGGTAATTGATTTTAATAACCTGAAAAAGTATAGCGCAGAACTTGCCGCTGACGACGTATATTGTTGCCTGGGCACCACTATAAAAAAGGCCGGGTCTAAAGAGAACTTCTATAAAGTAGACCATACCTATGTGGCGGAGCTCGCCAGAGTTACGGCTGCCCGAAATGCTGCACAGTTTCTGGTGGTTTCAGCTATGGGGGCTAATGCCGATTCCCTGATCTTTTATAACAAAGTAAAAGGCGAGATGGAACGTGATGTGCAGCAACAAAACTTCAGGGCAGTACATATTTTCAGGCCGTCGTTGCTGTTGGGCGAGCGCGAAGAGCACCGCAGCGGCGAGGAACTGGCTTCTAAAATAATGCGGCCGCTGAGCGGATTGATGTTTGGCCCGCTACGCAAGTATAAGCCAATACTGGGAGAAGATGTAGCCAAAGCCATGTTATATGCCGCCTCTCAACAGGCATCCGGTATCCATATCTATCCATCAGATGAATTAGCTGAGATGGCTGCCAAACTATAGCTTATTACCTGCGTAAAGCCTTAGCATTTATAACAGCTATACTTTATGCAGCATCGCCACTTACGGCACGTTTTCCCAAAAGCCACCCAATACGACCCGGAGTGGGTGCGCATGCACTCGATGGGCGAGAACGTACTCTTTAACCTCGAAAGCCTTACCAAATCGCTGCACCTGAAGCCAGGCATGCGTGTGCTCGACCTGGGGTGCGGCAAAGCAATCAGTTCTATCTTTCTGGCTAAAGAATTTGGGGTTACAGTCTGGGCTGTAGATGAAGCCATCTCGGCAAGCGATAACTATGAGCGCATACTGGAAGAAGGCTGCGAAGACAAAGTTATACCTATTGAAGCCGATGCCCGCTCGCTGCCCTTTGCCGAAGAGTATTTTGATGCCGTAATTGTAGTAGATTCTTATACTTATTTTGGCACAGATGAAAAGTACCTGCCCTACATTGCCCGGTTCGTAAAACCCGATGGCTATATTGCCATTGTGGATGTTTGCTTCACAAAAGAGATTGAGTCGCTGAAGCAGGTACCCAAATTTTTGAAGCGGGATTATCAGAATTACTGGTACTTTATACATAGTGTAAACTGGTGGCGCAAGCTATGGGAGAAAACCGGTTTAGTACAAATTGAAGCTGCCGAAGAACTTTCCGAAGCTGAGGTAGTAAGAGAGCATTACATCAAAGATTTTGAGAAAGAAAAAAAACCGGATGCTTTTGCCAAGGCTCTTAAGCTTGATGATCAGCATTTTATCACTTTTTTTAAGCTAATTGGCCGCAGAACCCGCAGAACGGCCTACTTACAGAGCTATAAAATTGCACCAAAAAATAAGTAAGGCGTACAATAATTGTTCAACTCTGCGTTAGTTGTTTTAATTTTACGCAATCTGGTAAAGCAATTACCAGTTGCACTTTTAACTTTTAACCTTTTCATGAAAACGTTTATTCGAATTTCTTTTGCACTTGCCCTGATTTTGTCAGCAGCATTTAGTGCAAATGCCCAGAGTGGCTACAAAACAGGTATAGGCTTTAGAGGTGGTATTGCATCTGGTCTTACTGTAAAACATTTTATTAAGAGCGATGCCGCCATTGAAGGTATCCTGAGCACTAACTTCAGACACCGTGGTATGGTTATTACAGTGCTTTATGAGAAACATGCACAGGCCTTTAACGCTCGTGGCCTGCAGTGGTACTATGGTTTAGGTGGCCACGTTGGCTTCCACGAAGGTCATTATTATTATCACAAAAATCATGAGCATTACCACGACGACCGGGTAGTGGCATTAGGTATAGATGGCGTGCTTGGTTTGGAATATTATATTCGTGATATACCATTTACCATTGGTGCCGATATCAAGCCATACATCAACATTCCAAGCGGTGGTGGTTACTGGGATTCAGCCCTGCACGTGCGCTACGTATTTTAATTGCTGATAAAGAACTGATTTAAAAAGGTCCTGCTACACATAAGCAGGACCTTTTTTATTTACATGCTTTGATAAAAGTATTATTATGCAGCTTGTTTAGTCTGATTCTAAATTTGCGGTAACTGCAAACAACACGGGTATCAGTTAAGTATAATCAAAGTATAAATCTGAGTTTAACTAAAACCAACATACTATGGAAGCAACATGCAATCACTGCACCCACTGGGAGCAGGACCCAAACAAAATGCAGATGCAAACTAACCAGTTTGGTGTTTGTGATGAACTTACCGGCCAGCACGCTATGGAGCCATCTTATGTATTGCCACTTGTACACGAAGCATCGGCAGATCTTAAACCAAAGCGCTTTGAGATGATAACAGGCGCTGAGTTTGGCTGCAACCACTTTAGCGAGCGCAAGCGTTGGGTATAAATCTAGAAGTATATATAAAAACAAAGGCCCGGCTATAGTTGTAGCCGGGCCTTTGTTTATTAGCTCTAAAACTAACTTACACCTTTTATCGAAAAAAATTTATCTCTTTAATCAAATACAGCTTTAAAAATAAGTATCAGTGAAAATATAAAAAGCATAAGTATAACTCCCCAATATTTGATAAACGAGTTTAAGTCCCCAGCATCAACTATTTTATCATATCCTGTTTTCTCACTTAATATTCTTCTCCATTTCTTATAAGATCGAAAAAATAAATAAGACAAAACGAGTGCAATTAAACCATAAATTAATTCTTTGCTCATAACTCCCTAAAACGCAATATGCAGCAAGGCATCCCCCTGATTTACTACAGGCATGTTATTTAAACCTACCACATAACCAGTAGCCGGTGCATTCATGCGTACTTCCATCTCGCCATAAGGGTCGGTTATACTTCCTATGTTCTGTCCTTTTTTAACATGGTCGCCCGGCTGTATAAGCGTGCGCCACAGTCCGGCATTTTTAGCACGCAGCCAGATATCTTTCATGCATACTACCGTTGGTTCCGTTACTTCGGTGCAGTTAGCAGTCATGCCCAGGTGGTGCAGCACGCGGCAGGTACCCTCCATACCTAATTTTATACCTTTCTCATCAAAGCGCAGGCTCTCGCCGGTCTCATATACAAGTATAGATTTGCCAAGTTTACCAGCTTCTTTACGCAGCGAGCCCTGGCGGTATGGCGCGTTAAGTATAAATGGCGCTGCAAAGGCTTTAGCTAACTCTTCGTTTATATGATCGCCGAGCACACAACGTATCTGGGGGTAATTGGCCCGACTGGACCCACCTGTATGGAAATCAAGGCCGTAATCTACGTACGGCAGCACTTCCTTCATAAAGCGGTAGGCTACGCGGCTGGCTAACGATCCTTCGCGGTTACCCGGGAAACTACGATTCACATCTTTGCCATCGGGCACATCTCTCGAAAAGTTCAGGAAACCATAAATATTGAGAACAGGCACAGCAATTATGGTACCTTTCAGGGGGTACAGCATTTTTTTGGAAAGCATACGCCTGATGATCTCAGTGCCATTCACTTCGTCGCCATGCATACCCGCCATCAGTAATACCACCGGCCCATCGTGCACCGACCGGAAAACGTAAACGGGAATTTCTATTACAGTGCCGCTAGGCAGTTTACTGATTACTAACTTAGTAAGTACTTTTTCACCACGGTCTATACTTCTACCGTTGATAACTATAGTTTCAGGCATTTACTCTTTTATCCTCTTCTTTGGCTTTGTCTGGATCAGACTTTCTACATACTCTATTATTTTTCCGGCTATGTCTTTCTGCGTAGCTTTTTCTATACCTTCCAGACCCGGCGATGAATTTACTTCGAGTATCAGTGGCCCACGTTTTGACTGCAGCATATCCACACCAGCTATACCTAACCCCAATGATTTGGCAGCCAGCAGGGCAGCAGCTTTCTCCTGGCGGGTAAGTTTAATAAGTGTTGCTTTGCCACCGCGGTGCAGGTTAGAGCGGAACTCGCCTTCCTTGCCCTGGCGCTTCATGGCTCCTACTACTTCGCCATTCACAATAAATGCCCTGATATCGGCGCCACCTGCTTCCGAAATAAATTCCTGCACTATAACGCGCGCTTTCAGGTTATGAAATGCTTCAATCACAGACTCTGATGCTTTTTTGGTCTCGGCTAATACAACTCCCAGACCTTGGGTACCCTCCAGCAACTTAATTACCAGCGGCGCGCCTCCTACTTCTTTTACCAACTCCGATGTTTCTTTGGAGTAGTTGGTAAAAGCCGTTTTAGGCATACCAAGTCCGGCGCGGGAAAGTATCTGTAATGAGCGCAGCTTATCTCTGGAGCGAACTATTGCCTGAGAATCCACGGCACTTTTTACTTTCATCATCTCGAACTGGCGTACCACGGCTGTACCGTAAAAGGTAACAGAAGCACCAATCCGCGGAATAACAGCATCAATATCTGTCAGGCGTTCGCCTTTGTAAAGGATGTGCGGGTCGCCCTGCTCTATAATAAGGTCGCAACGCAGGTGGTCGAGTACAATGGCCTGGTGCCCCCGCTGCTCGATGGCCTCCACCAACCGGCGGGTAGAGTACAACTTAGGGTTGCGGGAGAGAATGGCTATCTTCATAAGTTGGTGTGTTTCTGCTTTTGTTTGATCTTATACTTCTGAGAGACATTTTTGCGGGAAACATCTACTATAAACCTGCCTTTTAAAAGCGTGCGCCCAATGAGTACCGGGTACTTCATATCGCTGCGGTCTGAAAGAGAGAACTCTGCCTCCATTACTTCACCGAAAAGCTCGATAGTTGTACGGATAACATAACGTTGCTGCACCTCGCCAAAAGAACTTTTTATTTCGCGCAGGTCGTACTCAGCAAAGCGTAGCTTTTTATGGTTGTATTGCGGATGCGATGGATCAAGCAGCTCTACACAAATAATTTTTTTCCCGTTTGGTGAGGTTTCTTCATGTATATCAGAGCAATGAATGGCCGATGTAAACGCACCTGTATCTATCTTGGCTTCGATCTCCGCTATGTCCAGTTCAGGCAAAGCTACCATTTCTCGGCGGCCAATCACCTTTTTCTCTGGCTTGGGAGCAAGTTTCTTTTCCTCTTTCATCAAAGCGAAGATAGGCTAATTTAATTATGAATTAAGAATTACGAATTAACACAAGCTTAAACTATGGTTCTATCATTTATAATCTCTATGTATTACTATACGAAATTCTGTAAATGGCATTGTTGGTATCATCGGATACAAGTATAGCACCATCCGGCATCACAAGTACATCTACAGGTCGGCCCCAGGCTTTACCATTTTGCAGCCAGCCTTCAGCGAAGGGCTTATAAGAAGCAGCATTGCCCTTCTCATCCAACGTTACCTGCATCAATCGGTAGCCCAGCGGTTCGGAGCGGTTCCAGGAACCATGTTCTGCAATTAGAATCTGGTTCTTATACTGCTCCGGAAACATATCTCCTGTATAAAACTTTAAGCCTAGCGACGCCACATGCGGCCCTAACTTCTGTACTGGTTTTACAAACTCATCGCATTTCCGGTCTTTGCCAAATTCAGGGTCAGCTATTTCGCCGGCATGGCAATACGGGAAACCAAAGTGCTGGCCTTTTTTTGTTGCACGGTTCAGCTCATCAGGTGGAGTGTTATCGCCTAGCATATCGCGGCCGTTATCTGTAAACCATAGCTCCTTTGTTTGTGGGTGCCATGTAAAGCCTACGGTGTTGCGTACGCCTTCTGCAAAAATCTCCATGCCTGTGCCATCTGCATTCAGGCGGGTTATAGTGGAGTAAACCTGGTTTTCTTCTTTACAAACGTTGCAGGGCGCACCAACCGGCACATATAGTTTCCCATCCGGACCAAAAGCAATATACTTCCAGCCGTGGTGTTCGTCGCTTGGGTACTTGTCATAAACCACTTCGTACTTCGGCTTGTTGCGCATGTTCTGTTCTATATCCGGGAACTTGATAATGCGGCTGATCTCGGCAACATACAGGTCACCATCTTTAAGAGCTACACCATTCGGGGCCTTCAAGCCTGATGCTACCACTATAGTTTCGTCTGCTTTTCCGTCTTTGTCCTTATCAACTATAGCAAATACTTTATCGCTGCTGCGCGTGCCCACAAATAACACTCCTGAAGGACTCATGGCCATAGAGCGGGCATTCTCTATATTTTTAGCGAAATAATCTATTTTAAAGCCATCAGGCAGTTTTATCTTTTGCAAGCTTTCATCTGCAGGCTCACTTGGTTCGTCGTTTTTAGCTGTTTCTTTTGCCTGTTCATTTTCGGTTTTGGTTTCTGTTTCAGAAGAACAGGCCGTACCTAAGGCTAGTACAGAGAGGCACAGGGCAAGCAGGCGGTTCTGGTATTTCATAGTGCTTAATGTTGGAGATGTTACAAGTATAAATCTAAGCTATAGTTCGAGATAAGTATACTTAGCATCAAACACAATGTTTTCAGAACCTTTATTTAATCAAGATTCAGGCTCTTACGCTTGTGCAGCAATTCAGCAACGTCCTGCAACAGGTTTGAGTGGCCTGTCTTTAAAATAACAAGTTCACCTTTATCAAGCGCGTCCATAAATACACTCACACGTCTTGGCGAGATTATCTCATCATATTCACCCAGGAACATAGTTACTGGTATTTTATACTTGTTGAGCAAACGCACGATCTGGCGGATGTCAAAATTCAACTCCCGGAAACCGATCCAACTACGGTACACGCGCAGGCGTTTGGCAGTGCTGTCCATCTGGTAATGCGCAAACCGGATCAGGCTTTTGTGTGCCAGGTTATACTTGTTGAGCACCTGCAGGAATTTAAAGAAAGGCTCCGGCTTAATGACGGTGCGTTTAAAAAGCTGCTGCATCCAGCCGGGGTAAGTGGCAATGTTGTACCAGAAGCTTGTCTTGATACCGTCAGGAGCGATCAGGTATAGTTCTTCTACTCGCTCCGGCATCTGCTCTATCAGGGTCAGGGCAAACTTGCCGCCCATGCTAAAGCCCATCACCGAAAACCGCTCTATTTTATACTTTTCCAGAAAGTGCTCTATTATCTCCTTCAGGAATTCCTTTGTAAGCGGCATATCGTCTTTATGCAGCCTGCTGCCCCCATGAAAGAACAGGTCGAAGGCATAAATGGTATAGTCGTGGCCAAGGGCATGCTCCATAGGGTGGTAATACAAGCTGCTCTGCCCATACCCATGAAAAGCCAGTAGCACTTTGTTCCCATCGCCTATTACGCGGTAATGTAACTTCGATTTATCCCTGATCAGGTACAACTTCTAATTATAAATGATGAATTAAAAATCATGAATGGTAACACTAAACTATAGTTTATTCGTCATGCATACAATTTGGTTGTCTTAACCACAGGTTCAGGAAGATCAAACGATTCATCTCACATCATAATCTGTTAGGACTATAATAATCTTCAGCTTGAATTATAGTCTTGATACCCCACCCGAAACTATAAATTTCATAACATCGGAGCTTGGTAGGTTAAGGTAGGTAATGTTGCGATGAGGTACCAGAAAGAGCTCTCCGGAGAAGTTATAAGAGTGCGGGAAGTATACGGCCACTTTGTCATCAATATTTAGCTTTTCCAGCACATCCTGCGTCACAAAACCCAGTTTATAATTCTCGGAATCTTCGGTCATCTTCACCATCACAGGTTTGTTAAACTTCTGGTTATCACCCACAAAAGCATTAAACAGATCGCGTACACTGGAATAGACAATGCCAACTAACGGCACCTTATGAAAGATGCGCTCGGTAAGTATAATAAAAGGCTTAACGAGGAAAGAAGACCCGATAAAGCCAACCAGCGTCAGCAGGACCACCATCAGCAGAATGCCTAACCCTGGTATGCCCAGGTCGAACATACCGTTCAGCCAGTCTATAATGGCTACCACTATCCAGACGGTAATGGTAAAGGGTGCTATAATCAGAAGTCCGTTAAGGAAATAACTGAATAAACGTTTCATGTTGTAGGGTTCACAAAAAAGGCTTTGCCGAAGCAAAGCCTAAATGTAGCAAAAATGCTTATATTTTATAGTTGCTATACTTAGTAAACAGGCTCGGTTAGTGCGGCTATGCCATCGGCCACCTGCTGCATCAGCCACATCGGCGTAGAAGTTGCCCCACAAATACCTACACTGTTGGCGTTCACAAACCAGTCTTTCTCCAGTTCGGTCTCGTTCTCGATAAAGTAGCTGTTAGGGTTATGCTGCTTACATACGCTGTACAGAGCCTTACCGTTCGAGCTTTTTTTGCCGCTCACAAATATCAGCACATCGTGCTCAGTAGCAAACCTCGACAGTTGTGGCTCCCTGTTCGATACCTGGCGACAGATACTATCGTTGGCATCAAACTCAGGCTGTGTACTGTCTTCGTTGGCTTGTTTTATACGCTCTTCTATTAATGCTTTTATGTGGTAGAAGCCTTTGGTGCTCTTGGTAGTCTGGCTGAAGAGTGTTACCGGACGTTTGAAATCGATCTTATCCAGGTCTTCTTCGGTGGTAACTATAATGGCTTCGTCGCGGGTCTGGCCTGCCAAACCTATCACTTCAGCGTGCCCTACCTGGCCATAAATCACAATCTGACCGTTGTCTTCTTTAATAGAATCGAAAGCATGCTTTACACGGTTCTGCAGTTTGAGCACTACAGGACAGCTTGCATCAATCAGTTCCAGGTTATTCTCCAGCGCTATCTGGTATGTTTCCGGTGGTTCACCGTGTGCACGGATCAGCACTTTACAGTCGCGGAGGTTGCGCAGTTCCTCGCGGTCTATTACACGAAGGCCTTTGGCATAAAGGCGCTGCACTTCCATGCTGTTATGCACTATGTCACCGAGGCAATATAGTTCTTCTACATGTTCCATTTCGTCCTCAGCCATTTGTATGGCAAATTCAACGCCGAAACAGTATCCAGAATTTTTATCTATCGTGATGGTCATGGCTTACTCTTCTTAATTCTGCTCTACAGTATACTTTTGTTCAAGCAACTTAGATGCCACCTTATGCATTACAAATTCCACCTGCTCATCAATCGTCATGTGGGAAGTATCCAGCAGATCGGCATCATCAGCACGACGCAACGGGCTCTCAGCTCTTGTAGAGTCTATATGGTCGCGCTTTTTAAGATTCTCTTTTATATCATTCAGGTTTACCAGCTGGTTTTTAACCAACAGCTCCTGCTGGCGGCGCTTCGCTCTGGTATCTACGTCAGCAGTCATAAATATCTTTACTTCGGCATCCGGGAAAACAGCGGTACCAATGTCACGGCCATCCATTACCACTCCACGGCGCTTGCCCATTTTCTGCTGCTGCGCCACCATGGCACGTCGCACTTCCGGCACCACGCTTACTTCACTCACCTGGTTTGAGATATACATTTTGCGTATCTCATCTTCCACGTTCAGACCGTTCAGGTACGTTTCGTTGCGCTGTGTTTTAGGATTATAATGGAACGTGATGTCGATGTTGTTTAGTGCATCCTTTATTTCTTTCGGATTTGTAAGGGACACATGATGATCGAGGAAGTATAGCGTAACCGCCCGGTACATGGCACCGGTATCAATGTAGGCGTAGCCTAGTTCGGCTGCCACCTGCTTGGCCGTTGTGCTTTTGCCGCACGATGAATGGCCATCTAACGCGATCACGATTTTCTTCATAAAAACAAGGTAAGTATTAATTGGAATCACAAGGGCAGGGAGCTTTACCGCGCTTGCTCATTTTCTGGTATTTAGCCGTTTTTTTCTGCTGTGCGGTCTTTTGGCTGCAACTACTCAAAGAGCCGGTTGCCAGAACGCACGCTATTACCAAATATGAAATTATCTTTCTCAAAACGACTGTATTTAATGCAAATATAAAGTAATTTACGGGTTCGAGCCCCATTTGCAGGCAATTTATCTAAACTAACACCTAACACCATGCAGGCAGCCTACACCGTTTCCGGACGTATTATAGATATACACAACAAAGAGATATTTGAAGGTACAGTTCATGTTGCAAACGGCCGCATTTCTAAAATAGTTCGTGAAGCTACCAATGCCACAAATTATATTTTACCCGGTTTTGTAGATGCCCACGTGCACGTAGAAAGCTCTATGCTGGTGCCTTGTGAGTTTGCCCGACTGGCTGTAGTACATGGCACTGTAGCTACCATTTCTGACCCGCACGAGATAGGCAATGTACTGGGCGTGAAAGGTGTGGAATACATGATAGAGAACGGTAAAAAAACTCCTTTCAAATTTTACTTCGGAGCGCCATCGTGTGTACCAGCTACTCCTTTCGAGACGGCCGGTGCCGAGATAACGGCTGCCGACATAGAAGAATTGTTTAAGCGCGACGAAATTGTATACTTAGCCGAGATGATGAACTGGCCCGGCGTGCTGCACCGCGACCCGGTGGTGATGGAGAAGATAGAGCTGGCTAAAAAGTATGGCAAAGCAGTTGATGGCCACGCTCCCGGTTTGATGGGCGAGCAAGCCAAACTATATGCATCTGCCGGCATCACTACCGACCACGAATGCTTTACCGCCGAAGAAGCGCTGGACAAACTGGCTGTAGATATGAAGATACTGATACGCGAAGGCAGCGCCGCCAAGAACTTCGAAGCACTAATACCTTTACTGCCGCAACACTACCAGAATATCATGTTCTGCTCCGACGACAAGCACCCGGACAACTTAGTTGAAGGCCACATTAACCTGCTGGTAAAGCGCGCGCTGGCAAAAGGCAACGACCTGTTTCATGTATTGCAGGCGGCAAGTATAAACCCTGTTGAGCACTATAAACTAAACGTAGGCCTGCTCCGCGAAAACGATCCTGCTGATTTTATACTTGTAGACGACCTGGATAACTTTAATGTGCTGGCCACTTACATTAATGGTGAAATGGTTGCTGAGAAGGGCAAGTCCAATATTGCATTTACTGAGAGTGAAACCATAAATAACTTTAATACGAGCCCTAAAACGCCGGAGCAATTTGCCGTACCTTCCGCAGATGCTCACAAAATAAGAGTAATTGAAGCTTTTGACGGGCAGCTGATAACCAAAGAAGGTATAGTTGAACCGAAGATCGAGAATGGATTTATAGTTTCGGATGTGGCCAACGATATACTGAAAATGACCGTGGTGAATCGTTATGAAGAAGCTGAGCCTGCTGTAGCATTCATCAAAAATATAGGCATAAAGCAGGGTGCTATCGCTTCCTCGGTAGGGCACGATTCGCATAACATTATAGCCGTTGGCGTGGATGATGAAAGTATAACCAGAGCTGTAAATCTTATCATTGAGGCTAAAGGTGGTGTATCGGCGGTTGACGGAGATCGGGAGCAATTACTACCATTGCCGGTAGCCGGCATTATGTCTGCCGAAGATGGATATAAGGTAGCTGAGGCTTACTCAGGTATAGATAAGATGAGCAAAGAGATGGGCAGCAACCTGGCCTCCCCGTTCATGACGCTTTCGTTTATGGCTCTGCTGGTTATCCCTTCCCTTAAGTTAAGTGATAAAGGATTATTTAACGGCGATACCTTTTCGTTCGTACCACTTATTAAAGCATAACATTATTCCGGTGCCTGGAGCACGGCTGTAAATGGAAGAATTACTTATATTCTTTATTGGTATACTTGTCAGCGGTTTCGGAACGGTTATCGGGTTTGGTGGTGGTGTTTTTATGGTGCCCATCCTGATCATCTTCTTCGGTTACAACATCGAGATCGCTATTGGCTCCACGATGGCGGCACTGGTACCAGCCTCCTTTATTGCTTCCGTCTTTAACCTCCGCGACAGAACTATAGATTACCTGGTAGGCACATTAATTCAGCTGCCGGCAATAGCAGGCACGGTACTGGGGGCTTTTATGGTGGCGTTTCTCCCGGTGCTTAAACTGCAGCTTATTTTTGCTCTTTTTGTGATAGCCGTCGGCTTTGCAATGGTTATACCTGCCAAACAGAAAGCTACTACCAACCATGCAGGTATGATGTACCGGATGCGTCGTGTGCCAACAACCTTTATCCGCAAAAACAGAGCGAAGCACCTGGCTTACAGGTTAAATGGCGGCGTTGTTTCTACGCTGGGATTTGCCTCAGGTATAATGGCAGGTTTATTCGGGATAGGTGGTGGATTTGTACAAACACCCATGATGATAAAACTCTTTAAAATTCCTGCCCAGATCGCTACCTCCACTTCCTTATTCATACTTGTTATTACGAGCTTTACAGGTTTCATCACGCACTTCCTGTTAGGCAATGTTCTTTGGAGTCGCTGCCTTCCTTTGATTGCAGCATTTGCCCTTGGCGCTTTGGGGGGCAACCTGTACAAACAAACACGCGGCAAACTAACCAACATGGAAACTATGATCGGGATCGGACTTTTTATGGCTGGCTTAGGAGTGCTGCTCAACCTGGCCGTTAAATCAAAAGTGGGTATAGGTTTCTCTTTTTAAAGAAACAAAAAAGGCCACTGCTGTTACAGGGCCCGCTTCTAATCAGAGTTCAGTTAAGCTATACTTTATCCGCTCTTTCGCTTGGGAAATACTTTTGTAGCAGCTTATCCATTTTATCGGCTGTAAGTGGTTTGGTAATATATTCCGCCGAGTATTTATTGACTATATCAGTATCCTGAGGGTGGGTAGAAGTAGTCAGCACTACCATTACAATCCCTTCTCTAAAGTCCTGGTTAAGGCGTTCGTAAAGGTCCAGCATTTCAAAACCATCCATCACCGGCATGTTGATATCCAGGAATATCATTTCCGGTTTAAAATACTCTGAGCTGCCAGGGTCGTAGTTATTATTGCTGACATTATACAGGTAATCAAAAGCCTGCTTTCCATTTATAAAAGTATGAACGTGCTCGGTTATCTGCATCCTGTCCAGCAGGCGCTCGTTTAGAAAGTTTGTTGTTTCATCATCATCGATGAGTAGTATACCGGAGAGTTTTTTCATTCTTAAATAATCGCTCAAAACTTAATGCTATTCAGGCTAAAAACATGTATTAAACACTTTTTAGTGCCACAGAAAAGCATTTTACAGCTAGTTAATAGTTATTAACCTTTCAGCTTACCGTATTACTGGCCTGCAAAGCTTTACTCAGAAAGTTACGCAGACCAAGCTAAATACAAGCCTTAAAATACTACGTCTGAAATAGCACGAGGTGCTTCAATTATAAAGAAATAAGAAGCAAATTCGAAATTATACTTTAGCTAAAGATACAAAAAAGAACAGCCCGACCAATAAGCCGGGCTGTTCTTTCTAAAATCTATACTTTATACTTAGTCGATATAACCTTGTGTGCGCATCCAGTCATCGTTGTAGATCTTACCAAGGTAACGTGTACCATGGTCCGGAAGCAGCACTACGATCACATCATCTTCTGTTAAGTTATTTTCGCGGGCATATTCCAATGCACCATATACAGCCGTACCGCAAGACCAGCCCACAAACAGGCCTTCTTCTTTTGCCAGTCTTCTGGTCATCACAGCGCCATCCTTGTCTGTAACTTTAATAAACTGATCGATCAGGTCGAAGTCTACGTTCTTCGGCAGGATATCTTCACCTATACCTTCGGTAGCGTAAGAGTAGATCTCGTTCTCGTCGAAAATACCAGTCTCTTTATACTTTTTGAAAACAGAGCCATACGTGTCGATACCAATCGTTTTAACATTCGGGTTCTTCTCCTTCAGGTATTTAGAAATTCCTGTAACAGTTCCGCCTGTACCTACACCTGTAATAAAGTGGGTTACTTTACCTTCCGTCTGCTCCCATATTTCAGGGCCGGTGCTTTCGTAGTGGGCTGCCCAGTTCGACATGTTGTCGTACTGGTTCGGGTAAAATGAATTTGGTATTTCTTGGTTAAGGCGCTTAGCTACTGAGTAATACGAATCCGGGTGCTCCGGTGCAACGTTGGTAGGGCAGACCACCACTTCGGCACCTACCGCACGCAGTATGTCCATTTTCTCTTTGCTCTGCTTATCAGCTAATGTAAAAATACATTTATAACCTTTGGCAATGGCGGCAAGCGCAAGGCCCATACCTGTATTGCCTGATGTTCCTTCAATGATTGTTCCGCCCGGCTTCAGGATACCTGCTTTCTCGGCGTCTTCAATCATTTTAATTGCCATGCGGTCTTTTACAGAGTTACCTGGATTAAGATATTCTACTTTGGCAAGTATGGTAGCTTTTACGTCTTTGGTTACGTTATTAAGCTTTACCATCGGGGTGTTACCGATCGCTTCGGTAATATGGTTCAGATACTTCATGTGAGGTATTTTTGAATTCGGTGCAAAGGTAAGTAAATTAAATTATGTTTTAAGCTGGCTGCTTTATTGCCTATGCTATCCTGCTTTTTATAAACAACGTAGTTACAGGCCAATCCCGTTCCGTTAGGCGCAACTGTATGGCATATATTAGGTATAACTATTTTTTGTGCAGGCCATAAAAAAGCCTATTTTTGCACATCCTTATTATTTGACGGTCTATACACAACTAAATAAGATACACATGAGTGTTTTAGTAAATAAAGATTCGAAAGTGATCGTACAGGGCTTTACCGGCTCAGAAGGTTCTTTCCATGCATCTCAGATGATCGAGTACGGCACAAACGTAGTTGGTGGTGTTACTCCAGGCAAAGGTGGCCAGAACCACTTAGACCTTCCGGTTTTCAATACAGTGGCTGACGCAGTAAAGAAAACAGGTGCTGATGTATCTATCATTTTCGTACCACCGGCTTTTGCTGCTGACGCTATCATGGAAGCTGCTGACGCGGGTATTAAAGTTATTGTGGCTATTACAGAAGGTATACCTGTAAAAGACATGGTGGCTGCTAAAAACTACATCAAAAATAAAAATGTAACCCTGATCGGCCCTAACTGCCCGGGTGTTATCACGCCAGGCGAGGCTAAGGTTGGTATCATGCCAGGTTTCGTGTTCAAGCCAGGTCGTATCGGTATCGTTTCTAAATCTGGTACGCTTACTTACGAAGCTGCCGACCAGATCGTGAAAGCTGGTTTAGGTATCTCTACTGCTATCGGTATCGGTGGTGACCCGATTATTGGTACGCCTACAAAAGATGCAGTACAGTTATTGATGGAAGATCCTGAAACAGACGCTATCGTGATGATCGGTGAGATTGGTGGTAACTACGAAGCCATGGCTGCGAAATACATCAGCGAAACTGGTAACAAGAAGCCAGTAGTTGGTTTTATCGCTGGCCAGACTGCTCCTGCTGGTCGTCGTATGGGTCATGCGGGTGCTATAGTTGGTGGTGCTGATGATACAGCTGCTGCTAAAATGAAGATCATGCGTGAGAACGGTATCCATGTAGTGGAGTCTCCGGCTGAAATTGGTGAAGCTATGGTAGCTGCACTTCAGCAGGCTGGTATCAACGCATAGTTAATAAAGCTTAAAGTATAAAAGGCTGCTCTGTAAAGGGCAGCCTTTTTTGTTTTTTCTCTGACGCCAGCATCTATCTGTTGCCAACAGTGCGTGTGAGTCTCCAGACTCACTTGAGCAAGTATAACCAGCGAGTCTGGAGACTCGCATACACCCTACGTCACCGGTCAGATACCGGTGCCAGTGAGATTTATAGTTTAAATTACTAAGTCCAGACGCTAGCAGGAGCTGCGCACGCTGCTAGGTCTTCTACTTCTTAACACTTTTAACTCCTATACTCTCTAATTCCCAACCTAACTTATACCTATCACCTTTTGCTTCTGCCGCTTAACTATACTTTCTGGCACTGAATCAATTATTTCTTTCTGCAGAACTTCTATCAATCTTTTCTTCAGGAAACTTTTGTGCACTACCAGGCTTACTTCGCGCATAGGTTGTGGCTCACTGAATGATCGTACCAGTTTCTTTTTATCATCCGGCATTTCCAGCACAGACAACTCCGGAAGTAGTGTAAGTCCGTGCTGAGTTTCTACAATACGTTTCAGTGTTTCCAGAGAGCCACTTCTGTAATCAAAGTTTGCGCCTTCAGAACCGCCAACTTTGCCTCCCCGGTTACAGATGTTAAGTACCTGGCTTCGGAAGCAATGGCCTTCGTTCAGTACCCATAAGTCGTCTGGCAGTAACTCTGCAGGGTTTATCTCTTTTTGTTTTGCCAGCTGGTGATTTGGATTTACATACACCATAAAAGCTTCGTAAAACAGGGGTAGCTCTTTTATATTCCTGTTATCGAGTGGCGTTACCAGCAGGCCTACATCCAGCAATTCATGGTTTAGTTTTTCTATAATTTCATTTGTAAGTAGCTCCTGCACCACAACTCTCACATGTGGATACTTCTCTAAAAAACTGGTGATAAAAAGAGGCATCAGGTATGGTGCCAGTGTAGGTATAACCCCAATGCGCAATTCGCCGCTCAGTTCCTGCTTCTGGTTCTGAACCAGTTCCTGTATCTTTTTAGCTTCTGCTATTACAATGCGTGCCTGCGCAATAATTTCCTTTCCTACTTCTGTTGGTCTTACCGGTACCCGACTTCTATCAAATAGCTGTACACCCAGTTCTTCTTCCAATTTCTGCAACTGCATACTTAGTGTAGGCTGAGTCACAAAACAATGCTCTGCGGCTGTGGCAAAATGCCTGTGGGTATCCACAGCTATCAGGTATTCCAGTTGTACTAAGGTCATAGGCAGCGAATTTATTCTAAGTAAAAGTATAGCAAACCTCTATACTTAGTAATAAAGGTACATTATAGTTTTAAACTATAAAAGTATAAAAACAATCAATTTGATTTATGAAGTATCAGAAGTGACCTTTGTGCTGTACAAAATACAACAACCAAATTATTTAAGACTATGACTAAGCTAACAAACATCGGTTTACAGAAAGAAGATTCGCAACAGATAGCTGACAAATTAAACGAGCTATTAGCCAACTACCACCTGTACTACCAGAATCTGCGTGGCTTCCATTGGAATATAAAAGGGGTAAACTTCTTCCAGTTGCATTCCAAGTTCGAGGAACTATACAACACTGCTCTGGTGCGCATCGATGCTATTGCTGAGCGTATTCTAACTATAGGTCAGCAGCCGCTGCACACTTTCTCAGACTATGTGCGTGTTTCCTCTATACAAGAAGCCGCTAACCTGAGCACTGACAAGGAAACAGTTACTGCCACCCACCAGAACCTGACAGTTATACTTTCGCTGGAGCGCGAGATTATGAGCCTGGCTGCCGAAACCGGCGATGAAGGTACTGTTGGCCTGATAAGTGAAGACATCAACGAGATAGAGAAAACACTCTGGATGCTGAACGCCTTCCTGAGCTAATCACACTATCAATCAAATCCAATACATTATAATTCACCCTTATATATCATGACACAGAACAGAATATTATCTGTAGGATCAACATTCCCGGCTTTTACCAAACAGGCTGTGGTATCATTAGAAAAAGGAAAAGAATTTGCTGACCTGACCAGCGAAGACCATAAAATTAACGACCAGTGGATGGTGATGTTCTGGTGGCCAAAAGACTTCACGTTTGTTTGCCCTACCGAGATTGCTGAATTCAACAAAAACTATGATGAGTTCAGAGACCGCGATGCGATGCTGATCGGTGCCTCTACCGACTCTGAATTTGTACACCTGGCTTGGCGACTGAACCACGAAGACCTTAACAAACTACGCTTCCCGATGTTGGCCGATACATCAAAATCACTGGCAGAAGAGCTGGGCATATTGGAAGCTAATGAGAAAGTGGCTTACCGAGTTACTTACATCGTGGATCCGCAGGGCATTATCCGTTGGGTAAGCCTAAACGACCTGAGCGTTGGCCGTAATGTAGCTGAAGTACTGCGCGTGCTGGATGCCCTGCAAACCGACGAACTATGCCCTTGCAACTGGAAAAAAGGCGAAGAAACGATCGCTGTTTAAATAAAAGAAAAGGTGTTAGTGAACAGAGGCAGAAGCGGCACAATTAGTGTGTGCTGCAACTGCACCTGTTACCCTACAAACTATACATACTAATATGCTAACTGCAACTCAAGAAACAAAATTCGACTTACTCCGCGACCTGGGCCTTTCAGAAGAAAGTAAGTTCCTTCCACTGGAGAAACTGACAGAAATTGAATCAAGATACCTGCGCGACCTGCGCGTGAACCTCAAAACTGCTATTGCCGGCGAATCGCTTAATCCTAAAGAGGCTTACCTGGTTGCCCTCGCGGCAGCTACCAATGAAAAGAACGATGTGTTAAGCAAGGCTTTTGAAGAAAAGGCGTTGGAAAATGGCGCTGAGCAAGGTGAAATAGCAGAAGCTATTGCCTGCGCTTCATTACTGGCTACTAATAACATTTTATACCGCTTCCGCCACTTTGCCCATAAAGATATCTATGAGCAGCTGCCTGCCCGTGTGAAGATGAACATTATGGCTAACCCGGTTTTAGGTAAAGAATTCTTTGAACTGGTGAGCCTGGCAGTTTCTGCAATTAATGGCTGTGAGCGCTGTGTAAATGCCCACGAAGCGTCGGTTCTGAAGTTAGGTGCCACCGAAGGCCGTATTTTTGATGCTATTCGGGTAGCCGCTGTAGTGGCTGGCCTTGGCAAGATCATCAAGTAATTAATACAGCTTAATCATAGTAAACCGCCTGCAGCCTCTGCAGGCGGTTTTGTTTATTGTAGTAGACTTACAGTTTCCGTAATCCAACCACCCCTACCCCTCCTTATCCAAGGAGGGGAATTTTACTGTTACTGCTATAGTTGGAGTTATAGTTTTATAATTGCTGCAGTAAACACCCCTATAGTCCCTTCAAGGGGACAGTGCTGCCACTACTGTAGTGTCAATAATAGTTCTATAGTTACAGACCATGAGCGGACAGGTCGCGACCTGTCCCTACGGAAATACATTGCTGATAAAGCTATACAACTATTGCATCTCTAAGTGACCATAGAAGCTACTATCGAACTGATCTCAGTCTTTGGGTTGAGCGCCTTGTGAATATCTGGTGCCGCAGGCATTGCGACGCAGGAGCAAAAGAGATTCGCGCAGCGCAATGCCCGAAGACGGGGCCCCGCGGCCGTGAGTGCACCAAAGGAAACGATGACAACTGTAGGTGGGTAAAGCTCCCAGGATTAGAAGTGGCTATGAAAGAAAGGCTTGTTTCCAGTTGCAAAAGACTTCAACTATAGGACATATAAGATGTCTCGGCTGACGCTCGAAATGACGATAATGAAACGATAAAACAAAAAACCGCCTGCTATACTAAGTATAACAAGCGGTTCTACACTTGGCTAAAAGTGAAATCTTAAATATTACTTCGCGTAGCTGATCGCTCTCATCTCACGGATAACCGTGATCTTGATCTGACCAGGATATTGCATTTCCTTCTCGATCTTCTGCGAAATATCAAACGACAGCTGTGCAGCTTTTTCGTCTGTTACATTATCAGCATCCACCATAATGCGAAGCTCACGACCTGCCTGAATAGCGTAGCACTGGTTAACTCCTTCAAAAGAGATAGCAGCTTCTTCCAATTCTTTCAGACGCTTGATGTACGACTCCATGATCTCGCGACGTGCACCTGGTCTTGAACCGGAGATAGCATCGCATGCCTGGATCAGCGGAGAGATCATCGCTGTCATTTCAATTTCGTCGTGGTGGGCACCAATGGCGTTACAGATATCTGGGTGCTCTTTGTACTTCTTGGCTAGCTCCATACCGATGATCGCGTGTGGCAATTCCGGTTCGTCTGGGGTTACTTTACCAATATCGTGTAGTAAGCCGGCACGTTTCGCGTGTTTCACGTTCAGGCCAAGTTCAGCAGCCATGGTAGCGCAAAGGTTGGCTACCTCACGCGAGTGCTGCAGCAAATTCTGGCCATAAGACGAACGGAAGCGCATACGGCCAACCATCTTGATCAGTTCAGGGTGCAGACCATGTATACCTAGATCAATGGCTGTACGCTCACCAATCTCAACAATCTCTTCTTCAATGTTTTTGCGGGTTTTGGCAACCACCTCCTCAATACGGGCCGGGTGAATACGACCATCTGCTACCAGGCGGTGCAACGACAGACGTGCAATTTCTCGGCGAACAGGGTCGAAACCAGAAATAATGATTGCCTCAGGGGTATCGTCAACTATAATTTCAACGCCGGTGGCAGCTTCAAGGGCACGGATGTTACGGCCTTCACGACCAATGATCTTACCTTTAATATCGTCGCTCTCGATGTTGAATACTGAAACGCAGTTCTCAATGGCATGCTCAGCAGCCGTGCGCTGAATGGTTTCGATAACGATCTTTTTGGCTTCTTTGGTAGCAGTTAATTTGGCTTGCGCTACAATGTCTTTGATGTGGGATGATGCCTGCGTGGTGGCTTCGCTTTTCAGAGCTTCTACCAGCTGCTCGCGGGCTTCAGATGCGGTAAGGCCGGCAATTTTCTCTAGCTGCGCAACAACCTCTTTGTGCTGGTTCTCTACCTCTTCTTTGCGCTTGTGCAGGTGCTCCAGTTGCAGGTTAAGGGCTTCTTTTTCTTTGTGCAGCTCGTTCTCACGACGCTTGTTATCTTCCATCTGCTTGGTAACATGCTGCTCACGCTGCTTTACCTTGTTCTCATTCTGGATGATAATGTTCTTCTTCTTGTTTGACTCTTCTTCAAACTCCGACTTCAGCTTCAGGAATTTCTCCTTTGCTTCCAGCATGCGGTCTTTTTTGATGGCCTCAGCGTTTATCTCCGCTTCGCGAATAATAGCCTTAGCTTTCTGGCGTGCAGCTACCTCCTGCTGCTTGTACACTTTCTGCAGCAGCATACGCCCAATGTAAACGCCCACAGCGAGCGCCACAATGGCTGTGATTAAAATGGATAGAATATCGGGCATGATAACATGTTTTAAGGTTTATTAAAACACATTAGCAGACGCTGCAATAAGACGGGTTAAAAGCTGTTTTATAGCTACGAAGTATAAATAAAGGCTGTGCGGCAACAAACTACTTTACCGACGACAGAAGATCATCCAGCACGTTAAGCTGCTGGCCTACCTTTGAAAGATGCTTGTTCTTGTCCTCCTCCAGTTTTAGTTTCTCTACCATGGTCTCAAATGCAACCATAGCCAGCAGATCCTGCTTATCCTGGATACCGAACTGGTCTTTAAAGAACTTTAGCCGCTCGTTCAGCAACTTGCCTACTAAGCGAAGTCTTTCTTCTTCTTCTTCCTTTACCCGCATCGGATACTCGCGTTCTGCGATGCGAATCTTAATTGATAATTCACTCATCCGTTGCGTTGTTTATAGTTACTGCTCACCTTTTCTGCGCTGTATATCATATACTTTAGTCGCGCAGGTAAGCAATACACTTATCAATTTCTCTGATATATTCGTTTAGCTTGAGCTTTAACTCAGTCGAATTTGCAGGGTTTCCTGCTATCGTGTCTACAATTTTAACAATATTCTCCTGATTTTGAAAATTTTTTATTTGCTGATCTTTCTCGTCCAGCTGTGTTTCCAGGAGTTTTATTTCTTCGCGGGCACTACTTAGCTGCTGCTGCACATCTGCGTAGCGACTAAGTAGTTTTCTCAGCTTATCTTCAATCTGCTGTAGATGTTGCAGTTGCGATTCCTTTGGCATGGTTTATTTCCGGATAAAAGCTCCTAACTGTTTCTCAAATTGCTGCATCAGGCGTGTCATCGTGGAGTCAATTACTTTATCTGTCAGAGTCTGCTGCCTGTCGAGCAAGGTAAAGCTAATGGCATAGGCTTTTTTGCCCTGCTCAATTTTATCGCCTTCATACACATCAAACACGTTCACATCCTGCAGCAGCTTGCGCTCTGTTCTGAAGGCAATGTGCTTCACCTGGTCAAAGGTAACAGCTTTATCCAACACTAAAGACAGGTCGCGGCGCACTTCCGGGAACTTAGGCAGCTCTTCAGCTACAAGGTTGGTTTTATACTTCTTCAGCAGGTAATCCCAGTTCAGTTCAGCGTACCACACCTGCTCCTTCACTTCCATAAACTTGGCTACACCGGCATCCAGTGGCCCTATCTCGGCTAGTACGGTCCCATTTTTCACGTAAGCTATACCTTGCTTCATGTACGGGTTCGGCTGCAGCGGCTGTATTTCATAATCCGAAGCATTCAGTTTGCGCAATACATTCTGCACCACACCAGCCAGGTCATGGAAAGCCATTTTCACACCCGGCTGTTTCCAGCTTTCGGCAGTCAGGTTACCAGCCATGTACAGCGCCAGGCGGCGGCTTTCTTTGGTTGTACCGTCCTCCAATTGCTGGTATATTTTGCCCAGTTCAAATAATTTCAGGTCGCGCTGGCGGCGGTTAATGTTGCGGCGCAGCACTTCCAGACCTGAGAACACCATGCTTTTACGCAGCACGTCCAGGTCTTCGGAGTTATAGTTTACTACGTTCACCAGGCCTGCCACTTCAGCGTCGCCGGCTGGCTTATAGTAGTTAGAGTTTGTAATAGAGTTGGTGATGATCTCCAGGAAACCGTTGTCCGCGATGTAATCCATGATGGTATCGGTTACATCTTCGGGGTAAGGCTTCGAGAAGCTGGCCATGTAGGTAGTAGCCATGTGGCCGCTCATCTCAATGTTATTGAAACCATAGATGCGCAGCACTTCTTCCACCACATCGGCTTCACGGGTAACATCCACTTTAAATGGCGGCACAGAAAGCTCCAGGTGTGTTTCAGATTCACCTCTCACTTCGATGCCCAAATCAGTAAGTATAGTTTTGATGCGCTCTGCACCGATGTGCTGGCCAATAAGTTGGTGTGTGCGCTCTATACTTAAGCTGATGTCTGTATTAGCTATAGGCTGCGGATAAACATCCACGATATCAGAAGAAATAACACCACCGGCAATTTCCTGCATCAGTAAAGCAGCACGCTTTAAGGCGGTAATTACCATGTTCGGGTCTGTACCACGCTCGAAACGGAACGATGCATCGGTCTTTAAACCATGCGTAGTGCCTGTGCGGCGTACATAATCCGGTGAGAAATAAGCGCTTTCTATAAATATAGTTGTAGTCGCTTCGGTTACTCCTGACTTCTTACCACCGAACACACCAGCAATCGCCATAGGTTCTTCAGTGTTGCAGATCATCAGGTCGTTGGCCTTCATTTTGCGCTCTACATCATCCAAAGTTACAAAAGGAGTACCTTCAGCTATAGTCTTAACTATAATTTTATCGCCTTTTATCTGATCAGCATCGAAAGCGTGCAACGGCTGGCCCAGCTCGTGCAGTACATAGTTGGTAACGTCTACTATGTTGTTGATCGGTGACAGGTCGATAGCACGCAGGCGTTTCTGCAGCCACTCCGGCGACGGGCCAACTTTTACACCAGTTATAGTTACACCAGCATAGCGCGGGCAGGCTTCGATATTCTCAACTTCAACAGCTATAGTTCGGGAGGTATTTTCTACCTTAAAAGCGGATACATCCGGCAGCGTAGCGGGTGTTTTAAGCAGTGCCTGCAGGTCGCGGGCCACGCCAAAATGCGAAGCAGCATCGGCACGGTTAGGTGTTAATCCTATCTCAAAAACTTCATCCGGGTTCAGCCCGAAATAATCAGCGGCAGGTGTTCCGTTTGGCAGGTCTGTGTTTAAAACTATAATTCCGGCATGTGATGTACCGATACCTATCTCATCTTCGGCACAGATCATCCCTTCCGACACTGCTCCACGAATCTTAGATTTTTTGATCTTGAAAGCTTCGCCGCCCGTTGGGTAAAGTGTGCTGTTTACAGTTGCTACTACCACTTTTTGCCCCGCAGCCACATTCGGCGCACCGCACACGATCTGGCTCGGTTCACCAGTACCAATATCTACCGTAGTCAAGCTTAGTTTATCGGCATCCGGATGGCGCTCGCAGGTAAGTACTTCGCCTATCACAATACCTTCCAGACCGCCTTTTACAGCTTCCAGTTTGTGAATGGCTTCTACTTCCAGGCCTGCGCCCGTTAGTAAAGCCCCTACTTCTTCCGCATTTTTATCTATATGAATCAGCTGTTTTAACCAGTCGAGTGAGATCAGCATGTCGTATTTTTTATTCTTTTAAAGTATAACCTGTAAACTACAGGCCTTCAACTTCAAAATTAAACATTATTCTGTTTCCTGCTGCAAGTGATGTAAAATTGTCGGAGTTTATAGTTTCTATCTTCTCATTTCGAGCAGAGTAGAAAAATCTTATATGTCCTATGAGGTATATACTTGTTCAGATCTAGCCACACTTTCATAGTTACTATCAATCCTGGGAGCTTTACTTACCTATAGTTGCCATACCTGGCTTTGGTGCCCTCACGGCCGGGAGGCCTCGTCTTTGGGCCTAGCGCTGCTGATTTGAAGCTCCCCTCGTACCTCGGGTTGGCTGCGCCACCGCAATAAATCAAAGGCGCTCCACCCAAAGACTGATATCAGTTCGATAGCTATAGGTCTTATAGTTTGAGAAGTAATAGTTTCATAGCTTTTCTCCTGGTTATAGTTTCGCAGGGACAGATAAACCTGTCCTTTCTCTTGGACTGTAACTATAAAGCTACAACCACAACTATAGCAAGGACGGTTAAAGCTCCCCGCCTTAGATAAGGAGGGGTTGGGGGTGGTTGGACCACTATAGAACTATAACCAAAGACACTGCCATGCCTGTCCCTGTCGGGCCAGTTGCATCAGGAGATGCAACATCATACTAAGACACGAGCGAGGATGCTCGCGCCAGATAATAGAATCCTGGCCATCCATTAATCCTGAAAATCCTGACTCAGACGAAAAAGAACTAGGGTGAGGTAATTATTTCTGTACTTCGTACGTTTTCTCTCCTGCAGGTATAGCTATAGTCAGGCGGTTATCTTTTGGTGGTACCGGACACACGTATTCGGGGTTATAGGCGCAGAAAGGACTGTAGGCGCGGTTAAAATCAAGCACTACGGTTTTAGCATCTTCTTTAAATGGAATATCCATGTAGCGGCCTCCACCATATGTTTCGAAGCCGTTGGTTTTATCGGTAAACGGCACAAACAGCTGCTCTTTCTCTTCGGAAAGTTTCTTGTAAAGCGTCAGGCGCTGAGGTTTGCCTTCCAGTTCAAAAGTAGCGGCAGCATAACGTAAGTATGGCTCGTAACTGCCATTGGTAAGCGGCATCAGCAAGGTATCCTGTTTGGGAAGCTCTTCTACTTTTGCAGAAACCCTATACTTTACATTTGGCTCATAATAAACCAGGTTCTTGAAAGTTTGGCGACCTTCTTCGGTAAATGGGCTGTTGGTGCGGCTCCTGAACGACAGGTCTTTGTCTTCACGCTCTTTCAGAAGCGGCTTCAGGTAATTTTCTTCACTCAGGAAGGTTTCTTTTACGAAATAGAACAGCACCAGCAGAATACCGGCATATATTACAAGCTTTACAGGGCGTTGCATAGTTTCAGTAGCTAAAGTTCCGGGCAAAGTTCGGAAATTTTGTGCTCATACTTACACTTTGTCAGATGCTATTACTTCTAATCTTGCTATTTACGCTTTGGCTGGTTCTCATCCATCACACCTTCTTTACACGCAATCGTACAACTAATAACTCCCTCTCATTTCTTAATAGATTCTGATTATCACAAACTATGAAGTATCTAGCATTTGCTGTGGCTATAATGCTTGTAACAGCATGTACTGAGCAGGAAAGAGATGTAAATACGAATCATACTGAAAAACACGAACGTGCCGACAATAACACAACTAGTATGGAAACACAAATACCTACCTCGTTAAAGGCGGAGCACGAAGAGCTTCACAAAAAGTTAGAAAGCTATACAAAATTGCCTGGTAAAACAGGTATTGCTGCTAAAGCTGTTGCCGATAAACTTCATCCACATTTTAACAAAGAAGAGGAGTATGCCCTACCCCCGCTTGGCTTGCTTCCTGACCTGGCTGAGGGTAAAACATCTGATGAAATGAGAGCTGTTATACCTCAAACAGATAAGTTAAAAGAGGAATTTCAGCAAATGCTGGCAGAACATCAGCAAATTGTAAAAACGTTAGATGAGCTCAGTGCAGCTGCAAAAGAAGAGAATCATCCGGAGGTAATGCAGTTTGTGGATGCTCTGAAACTCCACGCCAAAACAGAAGAAGAAGTACTTTATCCTACGGCCATTCTCATCGGTGAATATCTGAAGCTGAAATTATAGTTGTCAGATGTAGTATACCTTCGCTTGCGCCTTCTAAAACTTATGGCCGTCACTATTCTTTAAATTACTTTAGCCCTATATTTACAGGTATAATACTACAACGCGCCCTTATGTTAACATTAGCTGAAAGACACCAGCAAATATTAAGCAAACTAAAGCAGGAAGGACAGGTAAACGTGCTGGACCTTTGCGAAAAGCTAAGTGTTTCGTCTGTGACTATCCGGAAGGATCTTAAACTACTGGAAGACAAAGGATTGTTATTCAGAACCCATGGTGGCGCTACAGCAAACAACCCTTATACTACCGACCGTTCTGTAAACGAAAAAGAGAAAATACAGGCTTCTGAAAAGATGCGCATCGGTGCGGCGGCGGCAAGCCTGCTCCACCCCAACGATTCTATACTTATTGCTTCGGGTACTACCGTACTGGCTCTTGCCAGAAACATACCTGCTACCAATAACCTGACTGTCATCACCCCTTCGCTAAACATTGCCCTGGAACTGAACCGACACCCGGAAATAGAAGTGATGCAACTGGGAGGCGTACTCCGCAAAAGCTCTTCTTCGGTTACCGGTCCTTACGCCGAAAGTATATTGGCCGACTTCTCGTGCAGCAAGCTTTTTTTAGGTGTGGATGGCATTGATCTGGACTTCGGTTTAACGACTACAAACGTAATGGAAGCGCACTTGAACCGCCAGATGATCAAGGTATCCCAGAAAACCATAGTCCTGGCAGATTCCACGAAGTTTGGAAAGAGAGGGTTCGGTAAGATTTGTGGCTTTGAGTATATAGATCAGATTATTACAGATAGTGGTGTATCGGAGTATAATGTGAAAGCGCTGGAAGGCATGGGAATTAAAGTAACTATAGTATAACAACTGTAAAAGAAAAAGGCCTCGCAGGATTAACTTCTTGCGAGGCCTTTTTCTTTTAGTATAGTTACTTTAATAAGCTATACTTGAAATACATATTATTGCTTATAGGTATTTTTTCAGGATACCAGCCCATACTTTATAGCCAGCTATAGTTAAATGCAGGCCATCGTGGGTGTATTCCTGTTTTAGTTTGCCATCGCTGTTTGTAAAATTTGGGTGCAGGTCTATCACCGTTACTTTTTCAGTTGCTGCAATTTCTTTTATCCCCTTGTTTACAGCCACAGTCTGTGCTTCTTTGTTGTAGTGCTTCTTAAACTTATCAAAAGTATTGTTGGTTGGCAGCAATGTCTGCACGTAGATTTTTGTTTTCGGAGAACCGGCTTTTATTCTGCGGATAATCTTTTTATAGTTGGCAAGTATAACTTCTTCCGGCACGTTACGCGAAATATCATTTATACCAATCAGCAGGAAAACTTTTGCCGGTTTTCCTTCAATCACTTCATCCAGGCGCTCCAGCACACCAAATGTAATATCACTGGATATACCGCGGTTGCGTACATTTTTATTCTCCAGCAATTCGGCCCAGTCTATGTGAGCTGTTAAGCTGTTACCTAAAAAGATGATGTCTTTTTTTGAGTTTTTATGTTTTCTGAAATAATCAACCTGCACCTGGTAAGTAGCCGGGCGGTAGGTGCTGTCGTACTTAGCAACTTCAGACTTCGTGCCTTCCACCATCATAACTCCCGGGGCATAAGTAGTGTCAATTCTTTCCTGGGCAATAGCTCCCAACGAAAAAAACGAACCGGTTAAAGTAAGTACAAGCAGGCAAAGGGTATTCTTAAGCTTCATTTTTGATACTCTTGATCAGGTAATTAATAAGTTTATACTTGCCGTTACAGCTTATTTTTGCATCTCCTTAAACAGGTTCGGGTAATCCGATATGATGCCATCCACACCCATTGCTTTCAGTCGGGCAATATCTTCGGCTGTATTCACTGTCCAGGGAATTACTTTTATGTTTTTAGCATGTGCTTTTGCGATCAGTTCAGGAGTTACCAGTTTATAGTTGGGGCTGTAAACCACTGGCGTAAAACCCAGTCGCTCAATATTCTCTTCAAAGCTATCTTTATTACTCACCAACAGTGATGCTCTAATATGCGGGTATTGCTGGTGCAGCACTTGTAGCGTTCTCGGGTCGAAAGACTGTATAATTGCCCACTGAGTCAGCTTCTTCTCTTCCAGTACTTCCACCAGTTTTTTCACAAAAACAGCCGGCTCGGGGTGTATAGCATTATCTCCGTCCGGCACAGACTTGGTTTCGATATTATAGAAAACCTGCGGCAGGTTATTCTTCTTAATATGCGTCTGCACCGAATCTATCAGCTCTGACAGCAAAGGTATGTAGGTCTTTAGTTTCTGCTGCTGCGGATACGCATCATAGAACTTGGTCCCCATCTCAAATTGGTGCACCTGGTCGTAATCCATCTGGTAGATCGCGTACTTCTTATTTTCTTCCTTGGTTATATCTTTACCATCCGGGGTGCGGGCATACAACGGGTTAATATGCGGATCATGCGTTACCACTACCTTTCCATCTTTGGTAATGTGCGTGTCCATTTCCAAAGTTGTAACCCCTAGTTCCAGCGCCTTCATCATAGCCGGGATTGAGTTCTCAGGCATCAGGCCGCGTGCGCCACGGTGCCCTTCTGTATCAAAGGCAGGTAGTTCAGGATTCTGTTGCTGCGATATAGTTTCTGTACTTTTGCAACCTGCCAGCAACAGCAATGCAGCAAGCGCAACAGGTACTATTTTATTTATGATCATGGTTTGCTAAAGTATAAATCAAAGTATAGACTATAGTTATGATATCGCTTTCTGACTTTCGTATTTTCTTCCGAAGCGGTCGGTAGCTACCACTTTAAGCTGCTTAACAGTTGCCGGAACAAATGCTTCAAAGAAGTGCTCTGTTTCGCGGGGCTCTACATAAGTGCGGCCTTTTGGCAACTGATCGCCCTGGTATTGTTCCCACGCAACCGGGTCGTATGATACAATATTCTGTAAGGTTCCTTTATACTGATTATCAGCCCACCATTCTACTTTCCATTCCGGGTCCCAGTTCCAGACGTTTACCAACATGCGATTCTGATTTTCCGCAGGTTGTACATACACCGTCATTTGGTGGTCAGCATCAAACCCTGTCGACTTGTAGTACCATTTTAAATCTGTGCCATCTACTTCATAAACCGCATACCCGCCTGGTGCTCCATCGCCGCAAACCGGCCCCGTCCAGAGGTTACCACATACGGTGCCATGGTTGTGCTCAAATATGCCTTGCTCTATTACGTTGCGGTTATAGTGCGTGTGCCCCGTCATGATGTGTACTTTGTGGTTTTTCAGGATCGGGTAAAGTTCTTCCTTGTTCTTTACACCCCAGTGTACCGGAATGTGTGCGCAAAGTATAACCAGGTTATCGGTGGGCACCATGGCCAGGTCTTTCTCCAGCCATTTGAGCTGGCGCTCTGTAATATAACCGTCGTATTGTTTGTCTTTGCCCAGGTAACGTACGTCATCCAGCACCACGTAATGCAGCTTGCCGCGATTAAAAGAGTAATACGTAGGGCCATATGTTGCTTCAAACGTTTTATCTGAAACTTCATCGCCACCTTTGTTCAGGTCCTGGTCGTGGTTACCAAGCACCTGGAAGAACGGAATCCCCATAGTGGCTACGCCCTGGTCGTAATCTTTGTATAGCTCAGGATTATCCCATGTAATATCCCCTACTGTTATACCGTGCACCAGCGTACCGGCAGCCATACTTTGCAGGGTTTTTACTGTATCCGGCACCGACTCATCCAGCATGCGTTGTGCATCTTTTTTATTGCGCGGCTGTGGATCAGCCCAGATAATAAAATTATGCTTTGCATCATCAGTTGGCAGGGCCTTTAACTCAAAGTTATAGTCCTGTTCAGAGCTATTATCAATGTATTGGTAGTGTCGGGCAATGCCGTTTTCATTAGGGAAATCATAACCAGCCGGTACCGATACCCACACGAATTTTGCCTGCTCGTTTACCGGCAATTCATACTTGCCTTTGCGGTTAGTCTTTACCACACTATACCCATCGGATACTACCACCCCTGACAACTTTTTGCTACCGGCCATTACTCTGCCTTTAATGGTTTTTGTAGAGGGTGTTGCAAGTGCCGAAGTATAGCTTCCACTAAGTATAAGGCCGCCTGAAAAAAGGAGTATGCGCTCTAAAAAGGATCTTCTCTTCATGACTGTAATAGTTAAATGCCCGGCACCGTTTTCAGGCTTTCAAAATAATTAATGTAATTGTTAAAAAGCTCATGATTCTTCAGGAGCAGCATGGTTTCGTTGTTGTTGCGGAGCGCATTCTGGGTAAAGTTATGCGAACCCGTAATCAAGATTTTAGTGTTGGGGTTGCCCTGCCAGTTACCCTCTATAAGTATAAACTTTGAATGGATATTCGCTTTTGAGATGTCAAACACTTTAAGGTATGCGCCTTTCTGCTCCAGTTCCCTTAACCCGGTCATAATGCTTGCATCAATCTTGTTTTTAACAACCAGTTCTATAGTAGCGCCTTGCTCCTGTAGCTGAGCCAGTTTCTCTACAATGTTCAGGCGGCTATTTGTCCAGTCAGACATGCCAATTTTTATAGTTGCCGTAGCCGGATCTGTAATGTTGTTAAGGAACTCGATAATTGTGTCGTCGCCGTAAGCAGTGCCGTTGCGGCGTTTGGGCATGAAGTAAGCATTTATACCTGTGGCGGCATCGTTATACTCCTTGTAATAATAATCTTTCATACCAGATGATGCCTTGGCCTGCATATCAGTCCAATAGGTTTTATAAGCCTGGTATAAACTTGTATGTGATAGCATTATTGCATCCTGAAACTTGCCTGCATCAGCCTCTGTAAAATTGTGTGATGTCTGGAATACCACGTTCTGTACATTCCCATTGGTGGTTACAACCTCCGAAAAAACAGCAAACTTATTATGGTTAATGGCTATTGAGCTTGCATCATTAATGATAGAGATGATCACATTGCCTTTTGCTTCCAGACCACGCTTTAGCTCGTGGTAAGGCAACGGGTTTATTTCCTGCGATTCTTCACGGCCCATGTCCATAGCTACGTAAAGTTTTACGCCCCTCTCATTAGCGGCTTTTATAGCCTGTATCAATGGCGGATAATCTAAAAGAAAAATACTCAGGTGGATGGTCGCATTTTCAGGAGTAGCATTGATCAGGGAGATCAGGTTATCAAGTATAGTTAGAGAAGTAGAGCCCTGTTTAATCTTATTTACATCTGTAAAAATAGCATCCGGGAAAGTAGCGTTAACAGGTGTAATTGTATCAACCTCTGGCGGAGCAGGAGCCGGAGTTTCTGTTTTCTCGCTCTTGCAGGCCACAAATAACAGGCAAAAAAATAAGGCGTAGAGGGTATGCTTAAACATGAATGTGCGTTCGGGGATTTTATATTTTACTTTTCTTGTGGTGCGGGCTGGCTCTTACTTAAAAGCCAGCACCTGCCCCAAAGAAACTAAAACTGACGAACCTGGAATGCCTGGCCTATACTTTAAAGTATAGGCCACGAACAGGTTTGGGTAAGGTAGCTTTCAGCAACTATAAATTATAATTTGCCTGCGCTACAGGATTAAAAAAATTAAGGCGCCCCTGTTGTCAGGGCCGCCTTAATGTAGAGTTATACTTAGTATGAGTAAACAGCGAAGTCATCTATACCCAGGCGGCCGTTGTCTATAGTTGCGCTCGATATACCCAAACCAAGTTTGTTTATTCTAAAACGAACCGGTCCATTGATGTCCATCAGGAAAGTAGCCATCTTATAGTCTCGCGCAACATCTGTCACGTCTGCACCTATTTGTGTCCATGTCTGGCCCTGATCCTGTGAATACTCCAGGCGCCATTTGCTTGGTTTATCGGTTGAGTAGGTTGCATACCAAACTGTAACTTTAGATGCTCCGTTTGGTAGGTCAAAGTTCATTTGCAGGTATGCAGACTCTTTTAAGTCTTTTGCCATACGAACTGCCTGTTTTCCGCTAATAATAACATCCCTCTTTGCATCAAGATCACCTAATATAGATTGGTAAAGAAGCCAATTTCCTGTTGCCAAATCCCTGTAATTGTCTGATGAGCCATCAGCTTTCTTCATATTATACTGAGACTTGGTAGCAGCAGCAGGTTCTTCAAACTTTTCAGGCCAGTTTGGATAAATTGGACCACTAGGATTTATAGCATCAGCTATTGTTCGCATGCGCAGTATAGGAGTACCATCAGTAGAAACAGTTGGGATGCCTACAAAACTTGCGCTTGCTGGTAATTTACGATCAGCGAAGATTGCATCTGCTGTAGTATGCAAGGTTATAGTTTTACCTGAACCATCGCCTAGTTGTTTATTGCCCGCATAAGTTTCGCCTGAAACAGGTATAGGATCTGGACCTCCAGTTACCATCACCAACGTGCTCTCATACTTATGAAAGTTTGTAAGAAGTTCGCTGACAGCAACCGGCTTAGGAGCTACTGGCAAACCTTTTTCCTTTTTCTCGATACTCTCAGGTTTAAGTCCGATAATCTGTAACACACCATCTTTACGGGTAAGTGTTGTACCTCTTACATCAAACAATATGGAGTCACCTACCTGGTACCTTCTGGCTTCTTCTTCGCCAAGGTTAAGAATGATTCCACGCTGCATGCCCCTCCATGAATCCTGTATGGCAACAAGGCCTGTTGGCCAGTTCCTACCATTTGGATCTGAAACTACTACCCCACCTGCCTGGTATGCATCAAACAACGGGCCTGGGCCAAGTGCCAAGTCCTTTTCATGAAATGCATCACGCACTACATACAGCGATGCTACCGGGTTAGGAGTGCCCTCCGACGGATTTGGATCTTCTTCTACACAGGAAGTAAAACCTAAAACACTTACACAGAGGGCCAGAATTGATAAATATCTTTTTTTCATGACGTATGTCTTTTAATCTTTCTATTAAATCCCAGCTGTTATTGATCCCACCATACTTTAGTGTTAATGTCATCGCCCCCCATGGCTGCTACCGCAGCGCTATAATTGGCACCATTCAGCGATTGCACAGTTATAGGATACCTGAAGCGAGATGGCATTACACCGCCATTCTGTACACCAGGTCCTATTGGTAGTACCGGGTGACCGGTTCTTCTGTACTCAAACCACTGCTGGAAATCAGTAAAGAAAAGGGTATAATACTTTTGCAGCATGATTTTGTCGAGCTTAGCCTCAAAGTCAGCAGCATTGTTCCAGGCAACTGCTTCTTTCTCTAAGTGGCCAGCAGGTACTTCAAGCCCCCACATGGTAATAGCACCTGCGACACCCTTATCATAATAAGTCTTAGGGTCAGACGAGATGTACCCTCTAAGGGCAGCTTCAGCAAGTATAAACTGTACTTCACCATAGTTTAGGATATTACCTAATAGTGGTTCATTCATAAGAGCTTTCGGATAATAAGACTGTCTTTCAGGGATATTACCTGGCACATAACCGCTTGACATACCACTATAACCTGAGCCATATTTGGTAGCCCATTTAGTTAGGCGAGGGTCTTCCATTTCGTTCAAATTATTCACGAAGAACTCAGACAAGCCATGACTGCCATTAAAATCATACTCGCGCAAGTCGGCGAATGCAGAAGTTAGTGGTTGTGTAGTAGTATATCTTAAAATTGCAGATTCTTCATTACTTTCAAAGATTGGGTAGAATGAAGTATTTGTTTCTACAATTTCTCTGATCTTACCTGCTGCATCAACTTCAGGTCTGCCGGAAACACGCATCAACAACCTCAGGTATAGCGAGTTACCAAGCTTGCGCCATAAAGTCAGGTTACCATTGTATAGCGGATCAAGTCGTTGTTCATCTTCCGGCAGCATTAGTGGAAGGTCTGTTGCAGCTGCCTCTAAAGAAGCCAGTAAAGCATTGGCTTCTTCCAACTTGGCAAACAGGTCTTTGTATATTAATTCCTGAGAGTCGAACTTAGGTTGCAGTCTGCCGTCACGGCCTTGATTTGCTTCGGTGTAAGGTACATCTCCATATGTATCTGTTATTAGAGATGTAACCCATGCATCCAATATCAAACCGATACCCATGTAGCTCTTCTGTTGTGTAGCCTGTGCACTTTTATAAATATTTACAAAGTTTGTGCGTTGCAGGTACCAGTTGTTCCACATATAATCTGACTCTCCAGGTCTAATTACATAACGGTGAATCTCATCTGTGTCAAGTATAGTTACATGCACCTGCATCAACTCATTTGTAAGGCGCAGTGCACGGTTGTTATTACGGGTAACTACATCATGCAATGCAGGCGCAAGTAAAGCAGACGGTGTAGCCGCCTCAGTTGCGTTAGGGTTGGTATTCAGTTCCTCAAACTCCTTAGTACAGGAAGAGGTGGCAAGGCATGTTGCTGCCATTGCCGCAAGGGTATATAATTTTATCTTTTTCATGATAGATTCTTCCTTAAAATTAGATGCCTACAGTCAGGTTAAGACCAAATGTTCTGGTTGGCGGGAACTGGCCGATTTCAAAGCCTCCTACAATATCGCCATCACTTAGGGTACCTATTTCCGGATCGAAAGCAGGCCACTCTGTGATCATGAACAAATCGCGACCAAATACTCCAATACTTGCTTTATGTAATCTTAATTTCTGCAATATGGCGGCAGGTACTGTATAGTCAAAGCGTACTTCGCGCAGCTTAATATAATCAGTGCTGAAGGTGTTGGCTTCAATATTATCACGACCAAAATGACGGGTATAGTAGGTCTGCATGTTCATTACCAGCACATCATTAGGGCGGTAGCTACCATCAGCGTTTCTGATCACACCTTTACCAACTATACCATTGTAGCGGCCAGGTAGCGTTTTATTAAGCTTGCCTTCTTCCATCAGTACAGCATGTGTTAAAGAGTAAGCTACACCACCAAACTGACCATCAAATAACACGTTAAGTCCGAAGTTTTTATACTTCATGTTGGTACCAATGCTACCTCTCCAGTCTGGGGTTACTTTTCCTAAATATTTCGCTTCTCCACCAAGTATAGGCAAACCATTTTCATCATACACAATCTGTCCATCCGGTGCGCGCTCGTAGCCAAGGCCATATAGTGCTCCCATCGGGCCACCCGGACGGGCTTCCATTGTGCCACGATTTGCAGGACCATTTGCCATTATAAAAGTTGTAAGACTGTCAACCAATTCTACTACTTCATTCTTGTTGGCGGCATAGGTAGCAAACAAGTCTATATTCAGGCCATTTTTGTTTTCAAGTAATTTACCGTTAGCCTGTATCTCAATACCTTTATTCTCTACTTTACCTGCGTTCAATACAATCGCATTATAACCAGTTGATCTGTCTAGAGGTGCCTCCAGAATTTGGTCACGCGTATTGTTCTGATAAACAGCTATGTCTAAACCAAGTCTGTTACGTAGCAAACGCACATCCAGACCCAACTCCATGCTGGTTGTATTAAGTGGCTTTAAATAGTAGTTAGGCAGAGTTCTTGGATTAGTTAGACCAGAAGGGAAACCCTCTACCACTTCATAATTATAGGCTGTTAAGTATGGCTTTGTACCTCCACTACCAACATTAGACCATGAACCTCTTACTTTTAGGAAAGATACCGCATTAGGCATCTGTACCATATCAGAGATAACAGCACTAAGGTTAACAGATGGGTAAAAGAAAGGCTCAACTTTTGCTTTATACTTGCTTGCCAGCGTACTGGTCCAGTCGGTACGACCTGTCACATCCAGAAAGATCACGTTATCATAGCTAAACTCTGCTAGCGCATATAAGCTATTTACATCATAGCCACTGCGGTAAGGGTAAGCCAACGGTATTTCTTTGCTGTTGGCAAAACTATATATACTTGGATAAAGTAGCTTATCTGCTCTCAGCTCATCTCTTGAATAACGGTTAGACATGGTGCTACCACCTACTGAAATACCGCCTTTAAATTTTTCAGAAATATCACGGTTATATCTTAACATGAAATCGCTGGTACTCTCACGACTAAAGATGTTCTGCGTACGGAACATACCAACCGGAAATTTCTCAGTATCCCAAGGGCGCTGCTGTGAACGGGCTTCGTGTGTGAACTCCATTGATGAGCGCAACATCAGACTCAGGTTATCGGTGAAGTTATAAGTAGCTGAAATATTACCAACTATACCATCTCTGTTAGACTTGTTAAGCATTTCGTATGCCTGTAGATAAGGGTTATCAAGAATACCACTGAAAGGGCTATTCTGCTTTAAACCTTCCTGACCTGGCAACCAATAAGGTTTAAACCATTCCAGGTTAACGTTTGGTGATAAACCCCTGATGAAGTACATGATGGTGTGGTTGTTGTACCCCGTAGAAGGCAGGTTATCGCTGCTATTATTAGTATAATTAATTTTTGAGGAAAACTGTAGCTTATCTGTTACCTTATGGTTTAAAGAAAGTGCTATAGTGTTACGGTCGTAGCCTGTATTCGGCACGATCCAGGTGTTTTTCAGGTTTGTGAAAGATAAGCGGGCAGAAGTCTTCTCTGTTCCACCGTCTATACTTACACTATTCGTGAATGTTTTAGCTGCTTCAAAGAAGTCTTTGCGGTTGTTTTTGTATGGTACCCATGGCGTACGAGTCGCACCAGTTGTACCGGTTACCGGGTCATATTGGTAATAGCTTTGGCCATTAAATCGTGGTCCCCAAGCAGAACTTGTACTTTTAGTGCTCTTACCGTCTTCGGTTGCATTATAAGAGTACCATGTATCCTGACCACCTGTACCCTGACCATACTCATACTGGTAATCAGGCCAGTGCGATATAGTGCTTACAGTTGTATTAGAGTTTAAAGTAACACCAATACCCTTCTTTTTGCTATTGCCGGATTTTGTAGTTATGATGATCGCACCGTTTGCCCCTCTGGAACCATAAAGTGCAGCAGCACCAGGTCCTTTCAGTACTGATACACTCTCAATATCTTCTGGGTTGATATCATTAAGGCCATTACCAAAGTCTACAGGGTTGTCTGATGACAAGTAGGCGCTGCTACCAGTACCAGTTCTTGGGCTACTCATGATCACACCATCCACCACAATCAGAGCTTCGCTGCTACCGCTCAGGTTATTTTCACCACGAAGTACAATTTTGTTAGATGCTGCAGGTCCACCACCTGATTTAACCATATTAATACCGGCTACTTTACCAGAAAGAGCATCGGTCCAGTTATTAGATACTGCTTTGGTTAGTTCGTCGCCTTTTACCTGTGATACTGAATATCCCAGCGCTTTCTCTTCACGCTTGATACCCAATGCGGTAACTACTACTTCTGAAAGTTGCTTGCTATCAGGGTTCAGGGTTACAGCCAGGTTCTCCTGAGGGCCGGTTACAGTTATGTTCTGTAGCTGGTAGCCCACAAATCTGAAAGTAAGAACTGCTCCTTTTTCTACCTCTACCTTAAAAGAGCCTTCAACATTTGTAACGCCAACAGGTTGCTGGTTAGCAAGTATAGTTACACCTGGTAATGCACTTCCGTCATCACCTGCTACAACTTTACCTTTTACTGTTACTTTTTGTGTCTGGGGAGTCTGTACATACACGGAAGACGCAATTGCATCTGCCGCCATGCCATTTCCTGCTAAAAGCAGGCACGAGCATAGCCAAAGACTTTTCTTCAGACTATTCCTGCTCTTTTTGGGCGGAAGTAAAGGTTTTTCCATCTGATTTGATTTAAAACTGGTATTGAGAGTTATCTTGATTGAGTTAATCCTAGGTTTATTTTTTCTTTGTTCCAGGTGAGTGCCGTAAAGAAAATTGAAAGCACGCAGGCAATTACAAGTACTATAAAGCCACCGTCCCAGCCCCAGGCATCTACTACAAAGCCCATGGCAATATTCGCAAACAGCGCACCGCCCATGTAGCCAAACAAACCGGTAAGGCCAGCTGCGGTGCCTGCCGCTTTTTTAGCCACTAAGTCCAAGGCCTGCACACCTATTAGCATTACCGGCCCATAGATTAGGAAGCCAATAGCAATAAGTGCCATGTTATCGATCCAGATGTTACCGGCTGGGTTTTTCCAGTACACAATTACAGCTACTAGTACCAGCAGCATGTAAATAATAGTAGCAGGTGCACGGCGTCCTTTAAATATTTTATCACTGATCCAGCCGCAAAGCAGGGTACCAGGTATACCAGCGTACTCGTAAGCAAAATAGGCCCAGCCAGTCTCTTTCACTGAGAAACCTTTTGCTTCTTCCAGGTAAGTAGGAGCCCAGTCGAGGATGCCGTAGCGTACCAGGTACACAAAAGCATTGGCAAAAGCGATATACCATAGCATGCGGTTATTGAACACATACTTAAAGAAGATCTCTTTAGCGCTTAGCTCTTTTTCGTGGTCGGCTGTATAATTTTTCGGATAGTCGTTTCTGTATTCTTCTATAGTTGGCAGGCCGCAAGACTGAGGCGTGTCGCGCACCAGCATGTAAGTTACCAGTGCAGAAAGCAGCGCAATTAAGCCAGGGAAGTATAAAATGCTTTGCCATGTACCGAAAAGGGCAATAGCAGCAATAGAAAGCGGGCCTATTAAGCCCCCACCTACGTTATGGGCCACATTCCAGATCGACATTTTGGTGCCACGCTCATTTGTAGAGAACCAGTGAACCATAACGCGCCCGCAAGGTGGCCAGCCCATCCCCTGAAACCAGCCATTCAGGAACAACAACACGAACATGATGGCAATTGAACTGGTAGCAAAAGGTATTATGCCCATCGCTATCATGGTTAAGGCAGAGAGCAGCAAACCTACGCTCAGGAAGGTTCTGGCATTACTCCTGTCAGACACATTACCCATCAGGAATTTACTCAGACCATAAGCGATAGACACTCCAGACAACGCAAAGCCAAGATCTGCTTTAGAATAACCTTGCGCTATCAGGTCAGGCATTACCAGCGAGAAATTTTTTCGCACTAAGTAATAGCCGGCATACCCAATAAAGATCCCGATAAAAACCTGAAGACGCAGTCGCTTATACTCCGGATCTATTCGTTCTAAGGGCAGCCGATCAGCGTGAGGGGCCGGTGAAATAAGACGCATACTTATCTTGTAAAAATTTTAAGCTATTCGATTTCCGTTTTAAAAATTACTGCAACTACACCTACCAAACTACCACAAGCAATAGGATTCTTTTGCGAATGCAACTTTTTATTTATATACTTATTTACTCTTATCGTCCTGTGTTACGAACGCTCTAATTTCTAATTTTTTACTAAAAATCCAGCTATTTTATTAATCTCTATAACACTTATGACTACTTCAAATATAGAATTTAACTAATATTGCCCATTATTCCTATACCTTGAGCCCGCCATTATAGTCTCAGTTAAAGTATAGTTTAAAAGATTAAGCTACCTGGCTGGAACTTTGTGTTTCAACTGAAGTAAGCGCGTATGGTTCCAGCAAATACTGGTTTGCCAGTGCCACAAAATTATTTACCTGGTTCTGTTTCCAGGCATCACTTAAGCCTAGTTCGTTTGCCATTATAGTTGCTACTGCCGGTGCCATGTCAATTGCTACTTTTGCGTTCAGGAACAAAACACGCATTCTTCTGGCGAGCACATCCTCTACAGTTCTGGCCATCTCGTGCTGCACGGCCCATACTACTTCTACCTGTGTATTCGGGAAAGCAGTATTTAATTTTTTATTTAATTCCGGGCGTTGATTCAGCAATTCTTTTATACCCTGCGCATCGCTACCATACACATTCAGGTAATTTGCTTCTGTGCCTGGTTTAGCATAACCATGTATTTTCAGATTAGCCGTAGCACAAGGCTTAGCTGAAAGCTGACCTATAGTTATAGCTTTCTCCATGGTGTCTTCCGCCATTTTGCGGTAAGTAGTCCATTTACCACCTGTTATGGTTATAAGACCAGAGTCGGCAACTATAAGTTTATGACTACGGGAGATCTCTTTTGTACTGTTAGTACCCTTTGTAGGCGCAGCCAACGGACGTAACCCGGCAAATACACTGAGTACATCGTTGCGCGTAGGCTTGCGTGACATGTACTGACCAGCCGTATCAAGTATAAAATGAATTTCATCTTCCAGCGCTGTTGGCTCCAGGCTACTGCTATTAAGAGGCGTATCTGTTGTACCAACCAACACATGGCCATGCCACGGAACAGCAAACAATACACGCCCATCCGGTGTCTTAGGTATCATCAAAGCAGTTTCGCTTTTCAGGAAAGACTTGTCCAGCACCACATGCACTCCCTGGCTTGGGCGCACCAACGGGTCCTGCGCAGGCGTATCCATTTTTAAAACATCATTCACGAAAACGCCAGTAGCATTAATCACCACTTTAGCCTGCAACTGATATTCTTCGCCACTTTCCAGGTCACGGGCGTTTACCCCTGCTACCTTACCTTTTTCATCTTTGGTGAGGCCGGTCACCTTAAAGTAGTTCAGCAACACACCTCCCTGCTCGGCACAGGTCTGCGCTAAATTGATAGCTAAACGGGCATCATCAAACTGGCCATCATAGTAAACTATACCGCCTTTCAGGTTGTCCGCAGCTACATTTGGCAACAGGTTCTTAACAGTTTTTTTGCCCAGAAGCTCTGTTTTCTTAAACCTGTATTTTCCTGCCATCCAATCGTATATTTTCAAACCGATACCATAGAACCCCTGGTTAAACAAACTATAGCTCGGAATCACGAAAGGCTGCACACGCACCAGGTGCGGCGCATTCTGCAACAGCAAGCCGCGCTCGTGCAAGGCTTCATACACCAGGCTTACATCACCTTGTGCCAGATAGCGTACTCCGCCATGCACTAATTTTGTACTGCGGCTCGATGTTCCTTTTGCATAATCTGCTTGCTCAAGTAGTAGTGTCTTATAACCTCTTGATGCCGCATCTACTGCCACACCCAGACCAGTTGCGCCACCGCCAACAACTATTACATCCCAGATAACAGGCTCCTGCTGTAAACGTGCTACAAACTTGTTCCGGTTAAATATACTCCCTCCCGCTTCTACTACTTTCGAATGCATTATTAATTTATTGTTATTATTTTCTTTGTATTTCGTTTAAAGCTAAAAATAAAACATATATAAAAGCAAACGAAACTTAAAAAAAATTATCAAAAGCTTTTGTAAGTGCATTCAGGGCAATTGATACCTGTAATACCAGGTTCTGATCTTACAGCTTTACAAAACGAAACCAACCGAAAACTATAAACAGCTATATTTCTAAGAGTATTAAGAGTTAAAAATAAGAGTACTTAACCAGCAGGCCAGAAAGGAGTTACCTAAGAATATTTTTTTCAGAGCTATACTTTAGTTTTACCAGATAAACAAAACCTGGATACCCTAACTACAGTTTTAGTTGATAAGCAGCACTATGTAGTATGCCACAGCTAAAACCACATTACAGAAACCTGATCGCTCAGCTCTCCGACCTCCAAAAGGAAGCACTGGCTTTAGAAAAGAAATTTTCAGGAGTGATCAGGAAAGTACATCCTAAGTTTAAGAAGAGCGCCAAGAACCTTTTGCATTACCTTTCTTTGCGTCAGCATGACATCAGGGAGTTGCAGGAAGCCTTGTCATTGCTGGGGCTTTCATCGTTAGGACGAGCTGAAGGACACGTACTGGCGAGCCTGGATGCTGTACATTCTCAATTATGTCATTTAGCTGAGTGCCCTCCCAGGCAGAAGCAGCTGGCTGTTTCCTTTTTCGAGAACAGAGAATTACTCACCCAACATACCCAAAGCCTGTTAGGGCCACTCCCCGAAAATCGCACCACCCGCATTATGGTAACATTTTCTACTGATCTGGCCACCGATTACGACCTGGTAACACGCATGATGAAGGCAGGCATGAACTGCGCCAGAATAAATTGCGCACACGACGATGAAAAGATCTGGGCTGCCATGGTTCGGAACATTCGCAAAGCTGAAAGAGAAACAGGTTTGCCTTGTGCTATACTTTTTGACCTGATGGGACCGAAACTCCGGACAGGTGAACTAACAGAAGGCCCCAGAGTAATTGCCATACGCCCTATACATAACGAACTGGGCTTAATCGCATCTCCGGCTATAGTGTGGCTAACGGGCACGGGCGCTGCCTCTCCTATAATAACAGATGCAGTATTACCAGTAGAAGACAACTGGGTAACTCAGCTACAAGAAGGTGATAATATTACTTTCAGAGATACAAGAGGTAGAAAGCGGTCTCTGTCAGTAATTCGAAAGGAAAAGAAAGGCGTAGTAGCTCACCTGCTCAAAACATCTTACATCGCGACGGGCACTAAGCTAATTGTTAAAAATAAAACTGTTGCTGACAGTACAACGAAAGTTGGCAAATTACCTGCCATTGAAGTACCTATACTTTTAAAGAAAGACCATTTCCTGATTCTGAACCGAGACCCTATACCTGGCGCACCGGCCCAGTTCGATGCCAGTGGCCATATACTTAAACCGGCTCATATCTCCTGCACATTGCCTGAAGTATTTGATAAGGTAAAAGATGGAGAACCAATTTTATTTGATGATGGTGAGATTGAAGGGATTATAGAGGAAGTAAAACAGAATGAACTGCTGGTTAAAATAACATTCGCCAAAGATAAAGGAAGCCTGCTGCGCGCTGATAAAGGCATAAATCTTCCGGAATCTAAATTACACCTGCACGACCTGACAGAAAAGGACAAACAGGACCTGAAATTTATAGTTAAACATGCCGATATAGTGAACCTGTCGTTTGCCAATCATCCTGTTATGGTTGAGGCCTTATACGCCGAATTGAAGAAGCACCGTGCAGATAACCTGGCGGTAATGCTGAAAATTGAAACCAAGGAAGGTTTTAAAAATCTGCCTCACCTGCTGCTGGCTGTAATGCAGACATACCCTGCCGGCATTATGATAGCTCGTGGCGATCTGGCAGTGGAATGTGGCTGGCAACGACTGGCTGAAGTACAGGAAGAAATCTTATGGTTGTGCGAAGCATCTCATATTCCGGTTGTATGGGCTACGCAGGTACTGGAAACATTAGCCAAAAAAGGGCGTCCGTCGAGAGCAGAGATAACAGATGCTGCCATGGCACAACGCGCTGACTGTGTTATGCTTAACAAAGGCCCGCACATTATTGAAGCCATAACGATGCTGCACGACATTATGCACCGGATGCAGGAACACCAGCAAAAGAAAACATCAAGATTACGCAGCCTGCACATTTCAGAACTCAGCACCGAAGCTACTGATTAACTTTTTAACCCTTACCTTTACCTTGCTTATACTTAAAACTATGGACGGAAGAAAACGCTCAAACATAAAACCTGGCACCCGTGTAAATATCGTTATGAAAGAAGACCAGCGCACCGGTTACCTGACCGAAGGCTATGTGCAGGATATCTTAACCAACTCACCAAATCACCCACACGGCATAAAAGTAAGACTAGAAACCGGCGAAGTAGGGAGAGTGAAAGAGATTCTCTCTGAGTTAGAAAGTTAGAAGGTTAAAAAGTTAGAAAGTTATTTTTTAACAATCGAGGACTTCCTGATGCTGGTCAAAATTGCAGTTAGATCACCAAATTCTTTCTTCAGATTTATCAAACGCTCTGCAGGAATTATTCCAGATTCTTCAAGCAATTCTAACCAGAACTGGCTCTCATCAGCCTCCTCTAAAGCAATACCTATTTTAGCTGCAAATTCTGCACCGGATCTTGCACGGCAGGCGGCTCTGTAATTTGCAGCAACTGAAGTTGCAGAACGCATCAGTTGCCTCCCTAAAATCTGTGCATCTGGTTTATTCGGTAAAGCCTGAAAAAGTTTGACAACACGTCAAGCAAAAGCTTTAGTCCTTGACTTAAACTGCTCTGCGAAATCATAATTACTCAACCTAATCTCTTCCATCACTTTCTAACTTTTTAACCTTCTAACTTTCTAACTTACAAAAGCCCTTCATCGGCGAAGCTATAGTAGTCGTTGTCGGTAAAGATGATATGATCAAGTATGGGAAGGTCGAGAAACTGACCTGCTTCTTTCATTTTCTTGGTAAGAGCAATATCGGCAGCGCTTGGTTTTATATTGCCACTCGGGTGATTATGTACTAGTATAACAGAACTGGCAAGTTGCTCCAGCGCTTTCTTAAATATAATTTTAGGGTCTGCCACTGTACCGGCTACTCCACCTGCACTTATGCTTTCCTTCTTCATTACAATGTTGGCTCGGTTCAGTAGTATGATCCAGAATTCTTCGTGCGGCAGGTCGAGTAACTGGGGTTTGATATAATTGTAGATGTCGGTAGAGCAGGTAATCTGTGTTTTGGCGGTGGCGGCAGTTTCTTTTCTTCTTCGGCCAAGCTCCAAGGCACTTACTATAGTTATCGCTTTGGCCTCCCCTATACCTTTGTGCTTCATCAGGTCTTTCACCGAAAGACGGGCAAGCTCGTTCAAATCGTTACCAACTGCAGTAAGTATAAGTTTGGCTACATCTACGGCCGTTAATTTCGGTGTACCGGACCCAATAAGTATAGCTATCAATTCGGCATCGCTCAGGGCAGCCTTCCCTTTTAATAGCAGTTTTTCACGCGGACGATCTTCTTCAGCCCAGGTTTTAATATTAAGTGCCGGTTGGTAAGCGGTAAGTGTGTCAGTGTGCTTCATGCGGTACAATATTTGTTAAGTATAAACTGTGCTACTGAAAGTATTTTATACTTTATTTAGTTCAGCAAATAACATTTTACTTCTATTTAAATTTATATTTTACCAGTGCTACCCTATTGGCAGCACCGGATGTTTATTATGATGCAACGCATGATTTCTTTTATAATATTAATTGCTATCCTCTTCCTGGTCGATTTGTATGTATTCCAGGCGCTTAAAACAGTTATTCAGGGTTTATCAGGTAACACGCAGCAGTATATCAAAGTCGGTTATTGGGTGCTGTTTGTCGCGGCAATTGTAGTCTTCGGCATTTTTGCGAATACACCCAGAAATCCGTCTAACCTCCTGAAGACATACCTGACAAGCATCTTCTTTATACTTTATGCAAGTAAGTTGCTGGTGATTCTTTTCCTGTTCGTGGATGATATCATAAGAGTAGGCAAACTGGCGCTCAATTCCTTCAGCCCTGAAGTTGCATATGATCCATCGCGCAGTAAGTTCCTGAGTCAGGTGGGTTTCCTGGTAGCTGCTGTACCATTCACTGCATTTATATATGGCATGGTAAAAGGTGCTTATGATTACCGGGTTAAACGCATTACTTTAAAATTCCCGAACCTGCCACAGGCTTTTGATGGGTATAAAATGCTCCAGATATCAGACTTGCACACAGGTAGCTTTCAGTCTACGGAGCCATTACAGGAAGCAGTACGCCTGATAAACAAGCAGGAAGCGGACCTCGTCTTTTTTACTGGGGACTTAGTTAACAATGTGGAAACCGAACTACACAGCCACTTAAACACACTGAAAGAGATAAAAGCTAAAACAGGTGTATTCTCGGTGCTGGGTAACCACGATTACGGCGATTATGTGAACTGGGGCAGCAAAGAGGCCAAACGAGAAAACCTAAGAAGGCTCATAGACTCTCATGGCAAAATGGGCTGGCAAATACTGATGAACGAGCACCGTAAGATCGAAAAAGATGGTGAACACATTGCTATACTTGGCGTTGAGAACTGGGGTAACCGGGCTAACTTTCCGAAGTATGGAGACCTGAGCAGGGCGTATGCCGGCACAGAGAATAGTCCGTTCAAAGTGCTGTTGTCGCACGATCCGTCGCATTGGGATGGCGAAATAAATCAACAATATGCTGACATCGACCTGACCTTATCGGGCCACACGCACGGCATGCAGTTTGGCGTGAACATACCTGGCCTTAAATGGAGCCCGGTACAGTATATGTATAAACAGTGGGCAGGTTTGTACCAGAAAGGCAAACAATATCTTTATGTAAACACAGGCCTTGGCTTTATTGGCTATCCGGGGCGTGTGGGCTTCCTGCCTGAGATAACTGTATTCGAGCTGAAGAAAGCTTAAGTAAAGATTGCTGCCACATCTAAAATTGCATAATAAATGTGGCAGCAATTATCTCTTCAATTAACCTTACCTACCTACGCACGTAAAAAATCAGGCGTGCGGCCACTAAACTTATACTTGCAGCGCTGTGCGTTTTGTATAACTCAAGCACATAAGCAATGAAAAAGATATTTTATACAATGGGTATGGCAGCTGCTATACTTTTTACCTCCTGCACCGAAGATAAGGGTACATCTACTGAAGTAGCAGATGCAAATAAAGATGAGAGAATAAACCCGGCTCACCTGATGCAGTACCCAATGCCCGGCACAGCGGCATCCAGCACAGCAAGTTTAAGCGAAAACACCAATCAAAATGCTGAAGCTGGCATTACAACAGCAGAAACAAAAATGACTGCAGAAGAGATGGTGCGGAATTATTATGTAAAGAATGATCCGACATTATATTACAAACGCAGCTCAACCAGTAAAATGGCGGGCATGACCAGCGATAAAGGAACTACGACAAAAACCGGAGAATTTACAGGTACTGCTACGGCTACCGATCAGGATGATGAAGAGGGAGGAAACCAAACTACAAATATGAGACCGGGTAGTACTACTGCAGATGCGCAAAGTGGCCGCAAAGAAAGCACAACCAACAAATCAAAAACTACTACTGACAAAAAATCAACTACAACAAGCAAGAAAAAAGAAAGATTAACGCCGTACGAAGATAAAAAACAGCGTTAGGCCTACATAATATCATATTTCCCACAGCCTGTGACCAAACAAATCACAGGCTGTGCTTTTTATACCTGCAGCTATTGTTTGTTTTATAGTTATTTACCTGCTCAGCAACTGGTGTAAGTATAAATTTTGGAGCTGGCATACTTTTTGGCCATCTTTGGCGTAATACACTCAGGCTTTTTGAACCTGGCACTGCACCCTAAATTGTTACATGCACCGGTACCTTTACTTTTTCAGGTTTACGCTTGTCGTTTTGCTTTTTGCAAGCGCACCTGCACTTGCACAACGCAGTGTAAGAATAAGTGGCACAGTGCTGAGCTCTGATAAAAAAACACCGGTGCCAGGTGCTGGCGTTATCCGGTATGGCACTACAAAAGCTGTGATCTCTGATGCCGAAGGTAAATTCCTGATAGATGTTGAACCCGATGATACCCTGCTGATACGTGCAGTAGGTTATAAGCCATTGTTATACTTGCCCCAACGCTTGCCTGTTTCGGAGATGCGCGTGAACATTGTGCTGCAGGAAGACAGTATAATGCTGGGTGAAGTAGAAGTAACCAACCGTCCATCAGAAGAAATGATACAACGCGCGTTGCGCAACATGAACCGCCCGGACCCTAATTATACAAAAAACCCGGCTTATGTACCTGCCCCAAAGCAGACACCGCCTCCGCCTCCCCCGCCGCCAACAGTGCTAACACCAATCAGCTTGTTGTATGACCTCTTCTCCAGAGAAGGGAAAGAGCTAAGAAAACTGCAGGAATTATACCTGATACAGGAGTTTGAACGCCGCAAGAAAGAGCAGGAAGAGTATAACCGTTTCTTTAAAGACAACACCGGCTACGAAGAAAAAAAGAAGTAACAGCCAAACAAATCAGTGGTGCGTAAGTTAGCATAAGCAAAACTACCGCATCATGAAAATAGGCTACCCCTGCATTAATCAGTCTCTGGACTGTACCTCTTCCCGCACCTTCAGGCTGGCTTCTTATTCAGAAGAGCGCCTTATCGAGATTGTGACTTCTAACCTGGCCTGCCTGCAACGGATTCTGGAGTATAATGTGCAGCATGGTCTATATTTTTTCCGATTGTCTTCTGAGCTTGTTCCTTTTGCCTCACATGAAATAAATACCTATAACTGGCAGGAGCATTTTAAACCTACATTTCAGCAGTTGGGCAGGTATATAAAGGCCCATAACTTACGCATATCCATGCACCCCGACCAGTTTGTGGTTCTTAATTCACCTAACTCTAATACAGTAAAGAACAGTATAGCTGAACTGGTGTACCAATGCACCATACTCGATTTAATGGAACTTGACACAACAGCTAAATTACAGATACACGGCGGCGGCGCTTATGGCGACAAAGGCTCTGCTATAGATCGTTTTGCAGATGTATACCACACCCAGCTACCCGATGCTGTAAAGGCCAGACTATGTGTAGAGAACGACGACCGCACCTATACTTTATTGGACTGCCTGCGCCTGCACGAACTGACAGGAATGCCTATCATATTTGATAACCTGCACCACGAATGTGTGAACAACGGCGAACCAATGCGCGAAGCGGTAGAGATAGCAGCAGCAACCTGGCAACCGGAACGGGATGGCATTTTAATGATGGATTATAGTGCACAGGCTCTCGACGAACGCAAAGGCAAACACGTGCAAAGTATATCAGAACAACTATTCCATGACTTTTTAGCTGAAACCGAAGGCTTGGATATGGACATTATGCTGGAGATAAAAGACAAGGAAGCAAGCGCCCTGAAAGCCGTAGAAGTAGCCCGGGCGCTGGGCCGGCTATAGTTAAAATATAGCTGCCAATTGCCCGTATATCCATTCTGCCAGTTCCCAAAGCACCCAGATCAGCAGTATAAAGAGCAGCACTATGCCTATCAGCACACCTACAATTATGCCTTTACCGCTGCCCTGGTACCTGCCTTCTTCATAATGGCGGGTGAGCAGGCGCACGTTACGCTCGTTAGCTTTAAAGAAAAAGTCGAAGATGTTACCAAGTACAGGTATACTTCCGATTACCGTATCCAGGGCAATATTCAATAACATTAAGGTAACCAGTTTCCCACTTGCGCCATGCCGGGCCATAGTCATTACCAGCATTGCCGACATACCAAAAGAAGCCAGATCTCCGGCTACAGGCAAAAACCCAAGTATAGGATCCAGGCCAAAACGGAAGTTGGTACCAGGTATCCTGAACTGGTTATCCATTAGCTTCACCATGTGGTTCACCCACTTCAGTTTTTCGGTGTGGGGCGTGCGGCCGTAGCGTATATTTTGTGGTTCCATAGTAGCCGCTTATACGCATATATAGCTGTTAAGTATAGCCTAAGCTATACCTTGCTTATACTTTCCACAACTAGACTTCAGATAAGTAAGTTCAGATCTTTTTAGTCGCGGCTTTTATACCTGTTCTGTTTGAAGTTTTTCTTTTTGCGGGCATCCCATTTCTGGTTTCTGCTCTCCTGGCGGTTACGTTCAAAACGCATACTTTGTCCGTCATCATCAATAAGTATGGCTTTGCGCCCTTTCATGGGGTTACAGGAGGCGGCCATCAGGCAAATAAAAGTGTAAAGCAAAAGTTGTCGAAGTATTCTCATAGGTAAAACGGGTGATGGCACAAAGAGACATTATGAATATAGATACATCTTTGGGTGCCGGTAAAACATTAGCTAATAACTTGAGATTACTTTATACTTTTATTTTTTATATTAGTTTAATTCAAATTAAGATAAAATATATTTTATAATCTAACGGGCACAAAAAAGGCAGCCGGAACAGATAATTTCTGTTCCGGCTGCCTGATAAAACGTAAAAGTAATTATTACTTTTTCTTGCCTTTGCTTTTTCCTTTACCCTTGCCTTTTGTGTGGCCCGGGTTAGTTGTATTAGGGTGATGAGGGTTGTTCGGGTTCTTGTACCAGCCTTTGTGCAGGCCATTGTCTTTACGGGTTGTACTGGCGCCAGTAGTTACACGTACAGATTTTCTATCCAGAATCACTTCTTTAACAGAACGGCTGCTGGTGCTTTTTTTAGATGAAGAGCAGGAGGCTAGTAGTACTATGGTGGCCATCATCCACACGACTTGCTTAAATTGCATTTCTTTAGATTAATTTATACTTGAAGCTTATAAGGGTACTTGCCTGTAAAATTATAGAAATGCTATAGAACTAACCAAACTCCTGCCCTGAAATTTGCACTTTAATTGTAGCGTTTAAATTTCGGCAGACTCAAGTTATACTTTACCGCTACCAGTCGGATAATGATGATCAGGATAACTGATGAGAGAAATGCTACGGTACGCTGCACATCAAAATGCGCCAGGCCAATGTACATAAAAGCCCCGGCAAGGCAGGCGCTTGCATATACTTCCTTCTGAAAAATAACAGGTGTTTCGTTGGTTAGCGTATCCCGGATAACCCCGCCCATTACGGCTGTAAACATACCCATTATAGCCGCTATAACAGGATCAACGCCAAGACTTAGTGCTTTTTCGGTGCCCACAACAGTAAAGAGCGCTATACCCAATGTATCGAAGAGCGACAACGTGCGACGCAGACGGAGCAACAGTTTATAGAAGATCGCAGCAAAAACAATCCCGGCAAAAATGGCATACAAAAACCGTACATCCCCGATCCAGACCAAAGGATAGCTACCCAGCAACATATCGCGTAAAGTACCGCCGCCAATGGCCGTAACAAAACCTGTAAAACCAGCGCCAAACCAATCCTGGTCTTTTTCATCCACGGCCAACGCCCCCGATATAGCAAAGACAAATGTCCCGATCAGTTCAAGTATGTATTGTATTTCCAATTTAAGTATCTTCCTTATTATCTTAATTTATATATTTAAGCTGATATATACTAAAGCAGTATTTATACTTAGGGGCTTATTTTAATTACCAATTGTATATGGAACAAGTTTACTCAGAAGAATTAGAACTTCCATTACATCAGCCTGTCTGGAAATTTTGTCTTTTATGTTTTTTAAGCGGTGGTATATACTTACTATACTGGCAGTATAAAAGCTGGAACTATCTAAAGCAAAAAGAACAGTCAGATATTCAACCTTTCTGGAGAGCTGTATTTGGTATATTTTTCATCATAAGTCTGAATAGAAAGTTAGCTCATCTTGCAGGGGAAAAGCAAGGAGAATCTGCAAGTAATTATGCCGTAATTGCAGGTGTCATTTATATTATAATGTATATAACACATAAATTTCCAGATCCATACTGGGTCATTTCACTATTTGCTTTTTTACCCTTAATCCCTATTGTAAAGTATCAAAACCTTTACATTTCTGAAGAATATCCTGAAGCACCAGTTGTTAGCAGGTTTAATGGCTGGGAGATTGCTATAGTAATTCTTGGCGGCGCATTAATGTCCATTATACTATTAGGTTTCCTTTTCCCTGTTCCGGAAGATCCATACTACTAAAGTCAATCAACTATAAACGTAAAAAGCCCGCAGTTACTTAAAACCGCGGGCTTTTATACTTAATGGTGGAGATGCAGGGATTCGAACCCTGGTCCAGACAAGGAAACCGTCGTGCCTTCTACATGTTTAGGTTTATTCTGATTGTCGGGAGTTTGCAAGTATAAACCAGGCTTATGCGCCCTCCTTAGATGCTTAGTTTCGCCTGTGCACCGCACCTTTACACAGACTAGTAAATCGGATCGAAGCCTCTGATGTGCAAGCAGATTTACGAAACCTGCACGAGACTATGGCTAGTGCTTAATACCTAGATTAAGCAGCCATGGCGTAGTTATATTCGCCAGTTATTGTTCGAACGGATTTTTAACAGGTGGTACGTTCATCACCCGACATGCTTACACGCAATCTGCACAAGCTGTCAATTCCGGTCATCCCCATAAGTTAAAGAACGAATTCTTGATTTTTATACTTCAAGAAGTATGCCACAAACATACGCAATTTTACGGCATTATGATCGTGGTTTCTTAAATATTAAACACATTTATACCGCTTAAAAGTTTCAGGTTTAGAGTTAAGTATAGTTGAATAACCAAGGATTCGTCTGTAAAAAACCGACCCTTCCTCGGCATGCAACAGGCACACCTAGGAAGGGTTTGGGTTTTCAACTTTAACTAATCTGAATTGGTTTATACCTGCTATCTCAGGGCTGTAGTTGGCTTATTTCCCATTACTGGTGGCTGGTAGAAATCGACAATCGAGTTGGTATACTTGCAGTAATCCAGCGGATTGGTGATCTGGAACACTTTCGGCTGTTTTGCACCAACCGGTATCAGCATCAGTGACTTTTTAGAGTCTACCGTCTGGCGTTCAAAAGCTACGCCTTCGCGGTTATCGAAGCGCACATCAAAGTAGTACAGGTATGGGTAGATCCAGTTTACGTACTGCGCTTTGCTGGTACCGGAAAGACTTCTGATCTCCAGTTTGTTATAGTTGTTGGCAATGGCCTGCTGAAATTCCACGGCATTTAGCGGTACATTATTCAGCACCGGCATTACGTCAAACTGTCCATCCAGCATTACCCATTTCTTCAGGTCTGGCAGGTATACTTCTAATAACACATGACCGGCACCATACTGGGTAGTTTCTACATCTTTTGTTTTAAGGCCCAGACGACGTGCCGGCAACCCAATGGCATTCAGGCTGGCAGCGGTTACTGTTCCATACTCCACACAACGGAACTGCTTTCCTGCTTTAGCTTCGGCAAGTATAGTCAGTGCATCAGGCTTAGAAGGTTCATTCATACCATTGTGCTTCCACTGCTTATGCACCCAGTTTACCATGCGTAGCGCTCTTTCAGTATCGTTGGTAGCGCCTTTTACAATTTCATCCAGGTTATATTGCTCGCGCAGGGTGTTCAGGAAATCATTGTTCTTGTTCTGCTCATAGATCAAAGTATAAGCTGGTATCGTATTGGTCTCATTAAACTTCTGCGCCACAAAACCATAGCCTTTTATTTCAGTCAGGGCGTAGTCTTTGCCGTTCAGTAACACATAAAATTTGTGCGACTTGCCCGGCTTCACGTTAAAGCTGATCGAATCGGAATCGGTATGGAAAGCGAATTTTACTTTATTGTTAGGTACTGGCACCTGCATTACATCTACCTCAATCTGTGGCGATACATTCCAGTTACCTCTCACCCATTCAGAGCCGATCTTATAATCAGCAACAGCATTTTTCGCCGCAATTACAGGTAAGCCTTTATAAGTTTTTTGTGCGATGGCCGGCACTACCAGCATTAGTAACACAAACAGAGATGATAATGATTTTTTCATGGTTTTATTTAGTACTTAAGGTTATAGATCAAATCTTCAGACTATACCAGCGTCATCGGAGTCCTCTGCAGCGCAGGTATAGTTTGGGTATATCTTTCAGACTACTTCGCGGCCAGCTTCTGGCCTTTCAGGTGTTTTAGGGCGCGCTCCAGCACAGGGTCTTTTTTCTGGATGTAATCCTGCAGGGTCATTTTTACTTCTATATCCGGCTTCACACCATAGCCAACAAACTCGCGGCCGTCCGGGTAGGTATCTTTTTTAGTACAGATGCGGGCCATACCGCCACCTGGCAGCTCGAACATAAATGGCTGACCGGTGCTGCCAAAAGAGTTCTCTCCTATTTTGGTCATGTGTTGCTGATTATCGGCATAGATCAGGAAATCTTCGGCGGCGGATGCGGTGCGATGCCCGATAAGTATAGCGGTAGGCACGATCACTTTCTCACTTTGCTTTACCTTGTTCTGAGCAGGTTTGTAATCAAAAGTGTGCATCAGTTTATCCTGGTAAGCCAGCAGCGAGCGGGTAGCCCATTCGTTGTTAACCGTATCTTTTGCTTCTGTAAACTTGCCCCATGCTTTAAAGCTGGCCAGGTGCTGGCGCGTAGAATTTTTAGAACCATACAACAGCGTGTCCGGGCTCAGGTAATTCAGTATCTCAACACCTATACTTGTAGAGCCGCCCCCGTTGCCACGCAGGTCAACTATAAGGGCTTTGGCTTTGCGCAGCTCCGGCAACACCTGCATAAACAGCTCATTTATCTTCGGGTCATGAAATCCGTTCAGGGCCAGGTAAGCGGTCTGGTTCGGGTACCACTTCAGTTCCAGCAGCTCGCGTTTTTCCATAGCCGGGTAAACTTCCTTCTCAGTTGTTTTGGCATGGGTAAGTGAGAGAGTTTTTACTTTGCCCTTTGGTGTTCTATAGGTAATGTTATAGGTTTCACCTTTCAGGCCTTTCAGCATATTGGCAATAGCCCAGTCCATCAGCACATAATCCGTGGACGAGGAAATGTAGGGCAACACGTGCTGCTTCAAGTAATCTGCAGTTGACTGTCCGTTTACTTCTATGATCTCACTGCCTACCGGTACTTCCTGTTTCGCACTCAGGTTGGTTCTGGTAATAATGGCTTTGTTATCGATGTTGGTCAGGAAGATCCTATACTTGCCGAACATGTTGGTATACTGCATTGTATCGATGCGTTGCGGAAAGTATACATTGGTATGGCCGTCGTTCAGCAGGGCACAGAATTTCTGCAGCTCGCGGTAATATTCGTAGTCATTTGGTGTTTGCTGTACTTTGGTAATGGCTTCGCGATAAGCATTGTCCCATTTGGTGCGGTCCACTTTATCCAGGTACACGAAGTTATAGTTTACCTCCTGCCAGAATTTCGACAGGCCGTATACTTTGTCGGCAACAGATAAGGTGTTAGGTAGTTGGGCCTTAGCTACAAAAGTAAGCAGCAACAGGAATGGCACTAAAATTTTTTTCATAGGTAGTTTATAGTTGACACTTTAATAATCTATTCGGTTCTGAGAGATGTGATCGGGTTGGCTATGGCCGTTTTAATAGCATGGAAACTGAGCGTAACCATCGCAATTATGAAAGTAGAAATACACGCTATGGCAAATACCCACCAACTCAATTCTGTGCGGTCAGCGTAGTCCTGCAGCCAGCCATTCATCAGGTACCAGCCCAGCGGCAAAGCAATTACATTGGCTACCAGCACCAGCTTCAGGAAATCTTTACTCAGCATGAACACGATACTCGAAACAGAGGCCCCCATCACTTTTCGGATACCGATCTCTTTTGTGCGTTGCTCAGCGGTGAAAAGTGCCAGCCCGAACAACCCAAGGCAGGAAATAAAGATGGCAATGCCGGCAAAGTACTTGGTGAGCTGCCCAATAATCGCCTCTGTCTTGTAGATCTGCTCGTAATCGTCGTCTATAAAATGATACTCAAAAGGGAAAGCCGGATTATGCTTTTTAAGCACACGCTCCATTTTGGCAAGGGCCTCGGTTGTTTTGCCCTGGGCAATGCGTGCCAGCATAAAGTTGTTATTCTGAGGCTGCAACCGCATTACCAGCGGCTGCACTTTTAACTGTATTGGGGCAGTATGGAAGTTCCTGATCACCCCTACAATAGTCCCTTTACGCTCCCACTCCAGCCACTCTCCAACTGGCTCTTTTAACTGCATCAGTCGGGCAGCCTCTTCATTTATCATGTAGGCTGCTGTGTCGGTGCCAAATTCTCTTGAGAACTCCCGGCCACTTTTCAGTTTTACATCCAGTGTTTTCAGCAGGTCGTAATCCACATTTAATGTACTGAACAGGATATCGGCATTCGGGTCTTTGCCTTTCCAGTTTATACTGGTAGAGTTGCCTACTTCTATCGGGCTCTGGTCTGTTGACGAAACGGCAACTATACCCGGCGTATTCATCAGCTCACGTTTTACCACTTCATAGCGGTTTCGTAATTCCCCCTCCAGCGGCACATACACCAGATTCTCGCGGTCCATGCCTATGTTTTTGGTGCGGATAAAGTGTAGTTGCAGGTATACTACCAGCGTACTGATGATCAGCAATCCTGAAAGTATAAACTGAAATACCACCAGGCCTTTGCGGAATATACCCACCCCTTTATTCATTTTCACAGTGCCCTTCAGCACCACCGCCGGATTAAAAGACGACAGAAAAAAGGCCGGGTAACTACCTGAAACAATGCCTGTAAGTAAAGCCACGCCCAGCAACATAGCCAGCAGCACCGGGTTAGTAAGGTCAAGTTCAATAAACTTACCGGTCAACTCGTTAAACTGCGGCAGCAGCATACCTGCCAGGTTCAGGGCCAGGAAGAGCGCCAGGAAAGCGATCAGTACCGACTCTACCATAAACTGCTTTACCAGCGACGATTTATTGGCACCAATGGCTTTGCGTACACCCACTTCTTTAGCGCGTTTGGCAGAGCGGGCCGTAGCCAGGTTCATGAAGTTGATGCAGGCAATAACAAGTATAAACAGCGCCACAATCGTAAACAGCCGCACATTCTCTATTCTGCCGCCACCTACTTTACCCGCCCTGAAATCGCTGTATAGATACATATCTGCCACAGCCTGCACAAACACATCCGAGTCGTCTTCCTTATTATGTTTGCTGATGATCGGCTCCACTTTTTTATTGAAGGCATCAACGTCTGTTCCGGGTTGTAGCTGTACAAATGTGCGGATACCATAAGCGCCCCACAGTTTTGTCCATTCGTGCATCGGGTCGTTGGCCAGGTCCTGGTAAGGCATCAGGTAATCGAACTGCAACGACGAGTTTTCAGGAATATCCTTTAAAATGCCTGTGATGCGGTAGCTCTGCTGGTTGTTTACTTTCACTATTTTATTCAGAGCCGCGTCAGCAGAGCCAAACAAATTTTCGGCTTTCTCTTCTGTGATAACCATTGTATTGGGCTGCTGCAAAGCCTGTGCTGGGCTGCCATGCTGCAGCGGAAAAGTAAACATCTTCAGGAAGGCAGGATCTACGTAGCGGCCTGTCAATTTCAGAGCTTTGTCGCCGTATGCAAAAAGTTGTGTAGACGACCAGTTCATGCGTGCAGCCTCTTTTACTTCCGGCATTTCTGCTTTCAGTGCTTCAGCCAGCGGGCCCGGATTTGCATCTGTGTTCAGATCATCGGCACCCGGGTAATGCTGTATTACCCGCACACGGTACAGGTTGTTCAGGTCACTGTGAAAACGGTTAAAACTAAGCTCATCCCGCACCCACAAAAGTATAAGTATACTACAGGTCATACCCAGCGCCAACCCCGAGATGTTGATCAGGGAAAAAACTTTGTGTCGCATCAGGTTGCGGTAGGCCATTTTCAGGTAGTTCTTTAGCATAGTTTCAGAAATTTATCGGCTCAGGTAAAATACTTTATTTTGAACTGCAGCTAACAGATGCTGCCTGCTGGCAAACTAGTAAGAAATTAAAATGCCAATTTTGCAAATGATTGATTTATAGTGATTTACATAAATCATAGATCTTAAAACTGTCCGCTTCCGATACACATTTTGGGAGGACACCTGTGCGGTTGTGTTACAGCATTTTAAGGGGCCGGAAACTATAAATTGTATTAAGCTACCCTTTGTAAGATGGCAGCAGACTCCCTGTTTGCAGGCTATAAACTAGAGAAGTATAAAACTCCGGATAAATTATTTAAATTCGGTATCAGAACCAGAATTGCTTGCACTATGGCCACAGGAAAAACAGGCAGAGTATTAATAGTTGACGACGAAACCGACGTACTTTTTGCGCTGAAAATGCTGCTGAAGACCGAGGTAAAGGAAGTTATTACTGAGAAGAACCCGGATAACCTGCTGAGCTTGCTGGCAAAAGAAAAGTTTGATGTCATTTTACTGGACATGAACTTTAAGAGTGCTCTGAACACCGGCAACGAAGGCCTGTACTGGCTGCGGCAGATCCTGGACAAAGACAAGGACGCCACGGTTATATTGATCACGGCCTACGGCGATGTAGAGTTGGCTGTACGGTCGCTGAAGCAAGGCGCTTACGACTTTATAGTAAAGCCCTGGCACAACGACAAACTGCTGGAAACGCTGCACAACGCCCTGCAGGCTAAAAGCGGCAAAAAGTCAGGCAAAGCAGCTATACAGCAGCACACTACCATACTTGGCGAATCGGAAGCGATACAGGATATACTTTATAAAATAGAGAAAATTGCGCCTACCGAAGCCAACGTGCTTATACTTGGCGAAAACGGAACGGGAAAAGAGTTGGTAGCCCGTGCATTGCACGAAAAATCTTTCAGAGCCGGTAAGCCTTTTGTAAGTGTGGACGTGGCTGCCCTGACAGATACCTTGTTTGAGAGTGAGCTTTTTGGGTTTAAGAAAGGTGCGTTTACTGATGCCAAAGAAGACAGAAAAGGGCGTTTCGAAGCTGCAAATGGCGGCACTTTGTTTTTAGATGAGATCGGCAACATCTCCCCGGCTATGCAGGCCAAACTGCTTACTGTTCTGCAAAACCGGCAGGTAACGCCGCTGGGCTCCAACACGCCTGTGCCTGTAGATATCCGGTTAATATCCGCTACCAACGAACCAATTTACGAACTGGCCGCTAAGAACCTGTTCCGTAAAGACCTGATATACCGCATCAATACCGTAGAAATTACACTACCGCCTTTGCGTGGCCGTGGCAATGATGTAGAACTGCTGGCCCGTCATTTTGCAAAAGTATACGCCGAAAAAAATCATAAGCCTGTACCTGAATTTGCACCTGCTACTTTGCAAAAATTAAGGCAACATAGCTGGCCGGGCAACGTGCGTGAACTACAACATGCCGTAGAGCGGGCCATTATATTGGCTGAAGGCAACGTACTACAACCCCAGGATTTCAGTTTCTCGGCCATGGAGCTTGCCCCTGCCACACAGGCTATACCTGCTTTTGCTGCCGATGCAAGCATGCCTTTAAGTGAAATTGAGCGTGAGACCATACGCCGCGTAATCGAGAAGAACAAAGGCAACATCTCAAAAGCTGCCAAAGAACTCGGCCTTACCCGCACTGCCCTTTACCGCCGCCTGAACAAATATGATATTTAAACGACTGGAGCTCGGGCTGTTTGTCCGGTTTATACTTTTGCTGGGCATGATGTACGTCACGCTGGCTTACCTGACACAGTTTACCTGGCTGCAGGTAACATCGGGTATACTGGTGATGCTGGCACAGGTCTGGGAGATGGCACGGTATGTAACCCGCAGCAATAACGAGTTGGCCAGGTTCCTGGAGGCCGCAAAACAACGCGACTTTTCGCAGCGCTTCAACGAACATTCTAACACCTCTCTGCAGGAGCTGCACAAAGCTTTTAACCTGATCAACAATACGTTTAAACAGCTGCACATAGAGCGCGAAGCGCAGTTCCAGTACATGCAAACTATACTTCAGTTGGTTGATACCGGTATTATAGCAGTAGATGCGGAAACCGGCGAAGTGGAATGGGTAAATGATGCCTTCAAAAAGATACTAGGTGTACCTTACCTGAAAAGTATAAACTCCCTTGAGAGCCGCTACCCTGCCCTGTACACGCATCTGAAAAGTATAAAGTCCGGGGATAGTGAACTGGTAAAACTGAAGTTACCAACCGGGCAGTCGCAGTTATTGATTTCGGCAACGGCTTTTACTCTGCAGCACCGCAACCTGTTACTTATAGTTCTGAAAAACGTCAGCGCCACCGTAGATGCCACCGAAACTGAAGCTTGGCAAAAACTGCTCCGCGTCATGACGCACGAAATCATGAACTCTGTTGCTCCCATTGCGTCGCTGGCTGATACCTTGGGTAAACATTTACACTCAGAACGCAATCGCTATACTTTGGAGCCGGATACGCCTGTAGATGTGGAGCTTTTAGAAGACACGGAAGAAGGCATCAGCATCATTAAAAAGCGCAGCGAAGGACTGTTACGTTTCACGCAGTTTTACCGAAACCTAAACAAGCAACAGCACCTTAACCTCACCACCATTTACGTGCAGGAGCTTATCGGAAGTATAGATACCCTGATGCGCCCGCGCATGGAAGAGGAAGGCATTGAGTTTATCTGCAAAGTATCATCCCCAGCTATAACTATACCCGGCGACGTGAACCTGCTGGAGCAGGTGCTCATCAATCTGATTACCAATGCACAACGGGCAGTACGCAATCGGCCATCTCCACAAATTATACTTGTAGCCAAACAGCAGGACAGCAAGGTAACGATTGAGGTACACGATAACGGCACCGGCATACCCGAAGAACTGCTTGAAAATATTTTTATACCTTTCTTTACGTCTCATAAAGAAGGCTCTGGCATTGGCTTAAGCTTGTCAAAACACATTATGCACCTGCACAAAGGCACTATTCAGGTAGAAAGCGAAGAAGGGATTGGCAGTATCTTTAAATTAGAATTCTAAACGCTTACTCCCCGCTTCAGCACAGATTTCCCGCGTCTTTATTTTCTTCAGGAAAGGTTTAACACTTGTAATCCTATCCGACCTTAAGCCACCAAAAATCCAATATTAATTTAAACTAATTTAGCTTTTAATAGATTTTTCAAAGTCAATTATAGATAAAATCTATAAACATAAGAGCCATACATAAAGTATACCTGTTAAGTTAACTATTTCATCATCAACAGGTATCGCGATATGAACGAAAACAAAAAGTACCGTACTGCCAGCTCAGGCAACGGCCAGAAAGGCAATGGCCAAGAAAAAGGAAAAACACTTACTACCCGTCAGGGCCACCCCGTTACCGATAACCAAAACATCAGAACAGTGGGTAACCGCGGACCTGCCACTATGGAGAACTACCACTTCATAGAAAAAATATCTCACTTCGACCGGGAGCGCGTTCCGGAGCGCGTAGTACATGCCCGTGGTGCCGGAGCACACGGTGTTTTCCAGGCTTACGGCACGATTGGCAACGATCCTGTAGAGAAATTTACCCGCGCCAAGGTTTTTAAAAAAGGTAAGGAAACGCCTGTTTTTGTACGCTTCTCTACAGTAGGCCATGGCACGCACTCACCCGAAACACTCCGCGATCCGCGTGGATTTGCTGTTAAGTTCTATACTGAAGATGGCAACTGGGATTTGGTAGGCAATAACCTGAAGATCTTCTTTATCCGCGATGCCATGAAATTTCCGGACCTGATCCACTCGCAGAAACCGGACCCGGTGACCAACATCCAAAGCGCCGAACGTATTTTCGATTTCTTCTCGGGTACACCTGAGGCTACTCATATGATCACGTTCCTTTATTCGCCTTGGGGCATTCCGGCTACCTATCGCCAGATGCAGGGATCAGGCGTAAATACTTATAAATGGGTAAATGCGGATGGCGAGGCTGTGCTGGTAAAATACCACTGGGAGCCGATGAAGCAGGGCATCCGCAACCTGACGCAGAAAGAAGCCCAGGAAATACAAGGCAAAAACTTTAACCACGCCACCCAGGACCTTTATGAAGCCATTGAGCGTGGCGATTTTCCGGAGTGGGAACTGAATGTGCAGATCATGAGCGACGACGATCACCCGGAACTGGATTTTGACCCGCTGGATGACACCAAGCTATGGCCAAAAGAGCAATTCCCATGGCACCCGGTAGGTAAAATGACCCTGAACCGTAACCCTGTAGATTACTTTAACGAGGTAGAGCTTTCTGCCTTCGGTACAGGTGTGCTCGTAGATGGCCTTGATTTCTCTGACGACAAAATGTTGCAGGGCCGTACTTTCTCTTACTCCGATACCCAGCGTTACCGCGTAGGGGCTAATTACCTGCAGTTACCGATAAATGCCCCAAAAACACACGTAGCAACCAACCAGCGCGGCGGACAAATGGCTTTTGATACCGATTTTGCAGAAGGCCAGAACATCCACGTAAATTATGAGCCATCTATACTTGGTGGTTTAGAAGAAGCCCCAAAACCAGGTAAAGACTACACGCCACGCTACGAAGCGAACCTAGTGCGCCAGAAGATTGACCGTCAAAACAATTTTGGCCAGGCCGGTGAAACCTACCGCAACTTCGAAGACTGGGAACGCGATGAGCTGATAAATAACCTCGGCAACGACCTGGCTAAGTGTGATAAACGCATTCAGGATAAGATGCTGGAATACTTTACGCAGGCTGATGAAGATTATGGTCGCCGTGTAAGAGAAAGTATAGACAGAGCAACCAAAGAGCTCCTGAAAATGATGAAGCACGATATGCTGGAAGGCACTGATGGACCATTAGGTAACATAACCGGTGAGGAAGGTGTGCAGCAGGCGCAAAGCGACTCTCATTCTGCCAAGCCTTATTAAGGTATACTTCAATATAAAGTTTAAACTAAAACCGTGATCAGCCCATACTGGAACTGATCACGGTTTTTCTTTCAGAATAATTTCTTCTTCTAGCGCAGCTGTTTTTTTGTTATACTTTCCTTGAGCTGCACAAATACTTGTTTAAGACATATAGTTTAATCTAAATATTTATTCAGAAATAAAAACAAATAAAGATAGGTTTGTTAATTTTAGAGCATTATTAGGCTTAAATCTTTATGAAAAAACATTATCGCTCTGATAATAGCTGCCTGAACTGCAGCACAACTGTTTCTGATAAATTTTGCCCTAGCTGCGGTCAGGAGAACCTGGAACTGCATGAAGATTTTCTGCACCTGGTATTGCACAGTGTAGGCCATTATTTCCATTTCGAGTCGAAGTTTTTTAACAGCATTGTGCCGCTTTTCACAAAGCCGGGTTACTTAACCAAAGAGTATTTTGCAGGCAAACGCGCTTCGCACCTCAACCCGATAAGCATGTACATTTCTATCAGCATCTTGTTCTTTTTTCTTTTTACGGCTAACTCTAACAGCAATAAAAAAGACATTTTGGAAGAGAATGCTACACAAGAAAATACGGCAGTGAACACTGCAGCAGATAAACAATCGGGAGCTGACACATATACTATTCTGAACAATGCCAAAGCCGTATCTGACAGCGCCAGTACCCGCAACGATGCTATTGTTTACACCGCCCCTACAGCAACAGAACCAGATACGGCAGATAAAAAAGGCACCACACTTTCTCTGGTCGATGAAGATTCACTACCACAATCGTTAAAGGATAAACTAAAGAAGGTAATGGATGATGACCTGAGTGGTCAGCTTTTCCTGAACAAGCTGGTAAGTCATTTTCCGAAAATAATGTTCATCCTGCTGCCGTTGTTTGCGCTTATCCTAAAGCTGGTACATATCAGATCAAAAAAGTATTATGCTGAGCACTTGATCTATTCTATACACGTACACTCGTTCCTCTTTCTGTTCGGATCTATACTGATAATCCTACAATGGATACTGCCTTTTATTTCAGGCTGGATAATGTTTATCGGGTTTATTATAATGCTATGGTACATCTACAGATCGATGCGGAACATATACAGGAGTTCAAGATGGCTCACAGTATATAAATTCTTTATGCTGGCTTTTGCTTATGGTTGCCTGATGTTGCTCAGTGGCTCTATTGTGGTTTTAGCTACCCTATATACTATGTAAGAGTTTGCTGTTAACAAGCTCAGAAAGTATAAATCTGTACAAAACATACCAGCAGCCTAACTATACTGTTGCTAGGGTTAGGCTGCTGTAGTACTAATTACCGAATAGCTTCCCCCTAACCCAGTTTACGCTGTCAGAGGCCTTGTCAGCATAGTTATTGATATCATTCACTACATCACCTACATGGTGTTTTTCCCAGAGCGTGCCAAAAACTTTACTGCGCGGCTTCTCTATATCTAATAGTTTTTTCTTGCTCTGGGTATTTTGTACAACTGGTCGTTTAAAGCCTTTTACTTCTGTCAGTACATAATGCTTCCTGTTCAGCAATACATAAAACTGCTCCGTTTTAGCCGGGCTTATCTCATACACAGCCGAATCAACATCGGTATAAAATATAACTTTCTCCTTCTGCCCTGCCACCTGTATGTGCAAAGAGTTTAGGTCATATTCCGGTTTAATATTCCAGAAGCCATTCACAAGCACTTTCCCAACACGCACATTCACTGTACTGGAATTTGCCATAAGAAGCGGCAAACCTTTATAGGTAGTTTGCCCAAAGGCCGGAGTTAACGAAATAGTAAGTACAACGGATGTGGCTAACAGCTTAAGAGTTTTCATGACCTGGGACAAACAGCAGATAATATAATCAAAGCTTTTTCCATGCCTATTCTTCTGTAGTAGTACAAGCAAAATTTAAAGCAGTATAGAAACAGCAATTTAACATCTATATATTAATTTATTCAAATCAAATCTATTTTTATTCCCCTCAAATTTTTCTTATGAAAGCTACAAATCAGCTTCTGACGAAGCTAGGGTAAAGCATTTAGACTATTAAAATCCGAGGCCACAATTACAATCTTCAACTATACATTGCTACCTGCGTTCATAATTGCAAGCACATAACTATTACAGAAACAAGCTTTTAAAATTATCATGAGCGTTCTAACTATACAGCAGCAGGTAGCAGCTATCTTAGCCACGGCAGGTGTTAAGATAAACGGCCCGGATGCCTGGGACTTGCAGGTGCACGACGAACGGTTTTATAAACGCATACTTACCGATGGAACCTTGGGACTGGGCGAAGCTTACATGGATGGCTGGTGGGATTGTGAAAGTATAGACCAGTTTGTGTTTAAGGTGCTGAAGGCAGATCTATATAAAACGGCAAAATTAGGTTGGCGATCGGTATTGCAGCTATTACTGGCTAAGATGCTGAACATGCAGGCCAAGGGCAAAGCCGCCCGTAACGCGCAGCGCCACTACGACATCGGCAACAAACTATACCAGCTAATGCTCGACAAGCGCATGACCTATAGTTGCGGCTACTGGAAAAACGCTTATAACCTGGACCAGGCCCAGGAAAACAAACTCGACCTTATCTGCCGGAAACTATACTTACAGCCGGGCCAACGCGTGCTGGATATTGGCTGTGGCTGGGGAAGCTTTGCAAAGTATGCTGCCGAAAAATATGGCGCAGAAGTAGTTGGCATAACCGTATCAGAAGAGCAGGCTGCACTGGGCAGTGAGATGTGCAAAGGCTTGCCCATAGAAATCAGACTGCAGGACTACCGGGAAATAAAAGAACCGTTCGATTATATTGTGTCGGTGGGAATGTTTGAGCATGTGGGTTACCGTAACCACAGAACGTTTATGCAAGTAGCAGCCCGATGCCTGAAAGACAACGGCCTTTTCCTGTTGCACACCATTGGCCACAACTATTCAAGAACCTCCGCTGATCCGTTTACAGATACCTACATTTTCCCGAACTGCCTGATACCTTCTATTAAACAACTGGGTGGGGCTATGGAGCATATTTTTATGGTAGAAGACTGGCACAACTTCGGCCCCTATTACGACCCAACTTTAATGGCCTGGTTCCATAATTTCGACAGCAACTGGCCTCAATTGCAGGGCGAGTATGGAGAGCGTTTTTACCGCATGTGGAAATATTACCTGTTATCCAGCGCCGGCTCGTTCAGGGCGAGGCATAACCAGCTATGGCAACTCGTACTCTCTAAAAAAGGCATTGTGGGCGGGTATGAGGCGGTACGGTAAGTACAGGTTTCAATTATTTCAGTCTATACTTTGTTATCTTAACAGAGGCTGAACCCGTGGATAACTCTATGGAAAACTGTTGGATAAAAAGCACTCCCATCTCAGCTTCAGATTGATTATCTTTGTAGTAATGGAAAATTTCGTAGTATCAGCGCGTAAGTACCGCCCGAGCACGTTCGACAGCGTGGTGGGGCAGCACCATATAACCAATACCCTTAAAAACGCCATCAGTAGCCATCATTTGGCGCAGGCATTCCTTTTCTGTGGTCCGCGTGGGGTAGGTAAAACTACCTGTGCCCGCATCCTGGCAAAGACCATTAACTGCCAGAACATTACCCCGGAAACCGAAGCCTGTAACGAGTGCGAATCGTGCCGCAGCTTTAACAGCAACAGCTCGTTCAATATACATGAGCTCGATGCGGCCTCTAACAACTCCGTAGAGGATATCCGTAACCTGGTGGAGCAGGTGCGTTATGCGCCCCAAACCGGCAAGTATAAGATCTATATTATAGATGAGGTGCACATGCTCTCGAACCAGGCCTTCAACGCATTCCTGAAGACCTTGGAAGAGCCGCCTTCTTATGCCATTTTTATATTGGCTACTACCGAGCGCCACAAGATCATCCCGACTATACTTTCGCGTTGCCAGATCTTTGATTTTAACCGGATCAGGATTGATGATATGGTACGCCATTTGGGAAGTATAGCCCAGAAAGAAAGCATACAGGCCGAGCCGGATGCGCTGCACCTGATCTCGCAGAAAGCAGACGGAGCCTTGCGCGACGCCCTGTCTATTTTCGACCAGATGGTAACCTTCTCAGGCAGCAATGTAACCTACAAAGCCACTGTCGAGAACCTGCACATCCTGGATTATGACTACTACTTCAGGTTAACGGATGACCTGCTGAACCAGAATTTATCGGGGGCATTGTTGTTGTTTGATGAGATCCTGAAGAATGGTTTTGATGCGCATAATTTCCTGGTAGGTATAGGCGAGCACTTCCGTAGCCTGTTGGTTTGTAAAGACCAGGCAACGGTGCAGCTGCTGGAAGTTTCAGATAACATCAAGGCCAAGTATGCGGAGCAATCTACCAAGTCTTCGGTTTCATTCCTGTTATCGGGGCTGAACCTGGTGAGCACCTGCGACATGCATTACAAGAGCAGCAAAAACCAGCGCCTGCACGTGGAGCTATGCCTGATGAAGATGGCCCACCTGAATGCAGCGTTCAGCTTTGCACAGGAAGGAGCAGAACCAAAAAAAGCTAAGGTAGCAGCGCCGGCACCCGCCTCTACCGCATCAGTTATTGGTGCCACCACTGCGCTTATGCCAGTACAGCCGGCAGCCGCAGCTATACCTTCTGCAGGCCTGCAACAGCCAGTTCCGGCAGGAAGTATACCATCAGCAGAATTGCAGCAGCCACCAAAACCGCAACAGGTAACTCCTGATGCTCACCTGGCTCCGCCTAAAGCAGCGGCTGCACCTGCACCGGAGCCAGACAGGTCGCGCCCGGGTATGCCACCACCCAAAAAGCTGAGCAAGATCCCGAGCTTGAAGGATATACAGCAACAGGCACAGGCTACCACAACTATAACAACCGCTGCCGAAGAAGCCGAGGAAGTAAGTTATGGTGCATTTATACCTGTAGATCAGGCTAAACTGAAAACAGCCTGGCATGCTATACTTCGCCGCAAGAAGGAAGAGAATATGATGGAGTATACACTCCTGAACCGCCAGTATCACGTAAACGACCAGAACGAGATAACCATGCACCTGGATAACCACGTGATGATGGATCAGTTCTCGGCGTTGCGACCGGCTATACTTGCTGAGCTAAGACAACAGCTGGGTAACCGAAGTATAAACCTGAAGGCGGAAGTGGTGGAAGTACAGGATGAGAAGCGCCTGTATACGTCTCAGGACAAGTTTAATTACCTGGCCGAAAAGTACCCCGTTATAGTTGACATGAAGCAGCGTTTCGGGTTGGATACCGACTTTTAAGCCTCGCAAGGCTATACTTTTATAGTTAGAACCTCACATTAACACAAACTATGACCACAAGAAAAGGAGTATCGCTTTTCCTGGTGGGCCTTGGCCTTACATTTACTCAATGTAAGAACGAGATCAGCCAGACACAGGCAACAACCGAGGCCACTTCTGCGGCTAAGACCGAAAAAGAATATACTTACGAAACAGCGCCAAATGACCCGCTGAACGCCCGCATCTATACCTTGGATAACGGCCTGAAAGTATATTTGACAGACTACGAAGAAGCGCCACGCATACAGACTTACATTGCAGTGCGAGCCGGCTCTAAAAACGACCCTGCAGATGCTACCGGACTTGCTCACTACCTGGAGCACATGGTGTTTAAAGGCACCTCTGAACTTGGTACCCAGAACTGGGAGAAAGAGAAAGTAGAGCTTGATAAAATTGAAGCGCTATACGAAAAGTACAGAGCGACGAAAGACGAAGCAGCCCGCAAAAAAATCTACCACCAGATCGACTCTGTTTCGGGAGTAGCGGCTACCTATGCCATTGCCAACGAGTACGATAAAATTCTGGGTGCTATTGGTGCAAAAGGAACGAACGCCTATACCTGGGTAGACCAGACTGTGTATGTAAACGATATTCCGAGCAACCAGTTGGAGCGCTGGATAGAGCTGGAAGCTGATCGTTTTGCTGACATGGTGCCGCGTATTTTCCATACCGAGCTGGAGGCAGTGTACGAAGAGAAAAACCGCACCCTGGATAACGACGGCTGGAAAGTACAGGAAGCGATCAGCGCTGCCCTTTTCCCGACACACCAGTATGGCTCGCAGAGCACTATAGGAACTATAGAGCACCTGAAAAACCCGTCCATCACCGAGATCAAGAAGTACTATAACAAGTACTACGTACCGAATAACATGGCCATTACCATGAGCGGCGACATTGATTTCGACCAGACTATCCGCCTGATAGACAAGTACTGGGGAACGCTGGAGAAGCAGCCGGAGCCAACTTTTGAAGTAGCCCAGGAAAAGCCAATCCAGAAGCCAATCGTAAAGGAAATTTTAGGCCCGGATGCTGAGAATGTATCCATTGCTTTCCGTACACCGGACATCAATTCTAAAGATGCGCTGGTGATACAGATGATCAGCAATCTGCTTTATAACGGCCAGGCCGGTTTAGTAGACCTGAACCTGAACCAGCAACAGAAAGTGCTGCAGGCGTATGCTTACGACACCCCGATGAAAGATTACGGTATGTTCCGGATGACAGGCATGCCGCGTCAGGGCCAGACCTTAGACCAGGTACGTGACCTGTTGCTGCAGCAGCTGGAACTGATCAAGAAAGGTCAGTTTGATGAGTCGCTGATACAGGCTGTGGTAAATAACGACAAGATAAACACCATGAAGGCCTACGAAGACAACAGCAACCGCGCCGATGCCTTTGTTACTTCGTTTATTTATGAAATGCCGTGGGAAAGATTTGTGAGCCGCCCTGCTGAGTATGCAAAAATCACGAAGCAGGATGTGATGGATGTAGCCAACAAGTACTTCAATAACAATAACTATGTGCTGGTTTATAAAAAGACCGGCAAAGACCCTAACGCCCAGAAAGTAGAGAAGCCTGCTATTACGCCGGTAGCCGTTAACCGCGATGCACAGTCGGAGTACTATAAAGCTTTTATGGCGAAGGAAGTGCAGCCGCTGCAGCCGGTTTTTGTAGACTATAAAAAAGATATCACAGAGTCTAAGTTAAAGCAGAACATCCCGCTTCTTTACACCAAAAACAAGGAAAACGGCCTGTTTCAGCTATACTACATCCTGGATATGGGCACCAACAACGACCCTAAACTGGGTATGGCTGTTAACTACCTGAAATACCTGGGAACCGACAAGTATACAGCAGAAGAGCTTCAGAAGGAGTTTTACAAGCTGGGTACTTCCTTTGATGTGTTCTCTTCCGGAGACCAGGTGTATGTAAGCTTAACCGGCTTGGATGAGAATTTTGAGAAAGGTCTGAACCTGTTTGAAAGTGTGTTAGCTAATGCCAAGCCAGACCAGCAGGCCCTGAATGATATGGTGGCCGGTATGCTGAAAGCCCGTGAAGATGCCAAGAAAAACAAAGGCGTTATTCTGCAGCAGGCCATGATGAACTACGCCAAGTATGGCCCAAAGAATCCGTTCAACACCGTGCTTAGCGAGAAACAACTGAAGGCCGTCAAGCCGCAGGAACTGGTAAGCATCATCAAGAGCATTCCGACCTATGAGCACCGCGTACTGTACTACGGCCCACGTGAAACGGATAAGCTAACCGCTGCCCTTAACTCCGGCCACAATGTGCCTGCTACACTTAAGCCGGTACCTGCCGAGAAAGTATACAAGGAGATAGACTTTACACAACCAACAGTTTACTGGGCTGACTATAACATGGTGCAGGCCGAGATGATGTTTGTGAGCAAATCGGTGCCTTACAACAAGGATATTATACCTGTAGTGCGCCTGTATAACGAGTATATGGGTGGCATCGTGTTCCAGGACCTGCGTGAGTCGAAGGCTCTTGCCTACTCTACTTACTCCAACTATGGTACTGCTTCTAAAAAAGACCGTGCAAACTACCTGGTGTCGTACATCGGGGCGCAGGCTGATAAATTATCAGAAGCTATGGCGGGTATGCAGGCCCTGTTAACAGATATGCCTTTAGCAGATGCTAACTTCCAGAACGCACAGGCAGCATTGCGTAACAGCATCTCAACAGAACGTATCACAAAATCCGACATCCTGTTCAGTTATGAACGAGCCAAGAAGTTGGGCCTAACTTACGACATCCGCCAGGACGTGTATCAAAGCGCCAACACCATGACCTTTGACCAGTTGAAGGAGTTCCAGCAGAAGTATGTAAAGGCTCAGCCGCAAACTATACTTGTGATTGGCTCTAAAGACAAGCTGAACTTTAAAGAACTGCAGAAGTATGGAAAAGTGAAGCAACTGACACTGAAAGAGCTGTTTGGATATTAACAGTTTGATATTAGACGTTAGACAAGTATAAAAGCGGCAGCCAAAGTATGGCTGCCGCTTTTGTTTACATGAAGTTTAGTTTTTGCGGAGGAGTTCTCCCCTTGAGGGGAGTTGGAGGGGTGTTTACCGTTGCAGGGAGAATTGCGAATTAATTAACTACAGGTACTTTAACTTCGAGAGTTACACCCCTATAATCACCTCAAGTGGATAATTTAAATAAAATGAAAGTTTACCGATTCGCCAGCACTTCGGCTACCCTTGTCCATCTTATTTCAGGATAGCGGTTGTTATCTAAAGACTCCAGTTTTGCCATACCTCTGAACATATCGCGCATATACTGCATACCCTGCCATGCAGGATAGGCTTCATTTGAGCCAGGTATAACTGTTTTTGTTATCTTAATGATGGTGTTTAACAAACCTAAGCCACCAATCCGGAGCAGCTTAAATTCTTCTCCTGTCGCTTTACCCGCCGCTTCACATAATCCATGGACAGTTAGTACATCGCCGGCAATGCATAGGTAACGTGGTGTGTTTGGGTCAAGCGCTGCGGCAGCGGTATAATCGGCTGTATTTTGTATGGTGGTAAAGTCCATAAGCTGATCCGGGTTGCCATAGTACATGACTCGTTTGATTGGGAAGAGAATTATAGGCGCTTGCCCGGTAAGCAGATCAGAGAACATGCCGCATAAAACAGAAGTCGCAGCTATAGGAGCTTTTTCTAAACGTTCTTTAAATTCTTTCCTGAAGTCCAGGTTGCGGTTGTTGCCGTAGGGTAGCTTCGTGAAATCAATGGCAAAGTCGGAAGGTATAAAACGTGGTACTCCGGCAGCCACAGCAGCATCTAGCAACAACGTCTGTATACCAACCATAACATAGTGCAGCCCTGACAAAGCCGACACCACACAGGTAGCTCCTTCGCAGGCTTTCATTAATTCAGCAGCATTATGGAAATCTACTTCACAGATAGTAGCCCCTGATTTCCGCAACGCATCCACTTTATTTGCATTACTGTCTGCCCTAACCAACACTCGCACAGTAGCTCCTTTCTCAAGTAGCGACCTGGCAATACGCCCACCTAAATTTCCTGTGGCACCTGCCAGAACTATAGTTGAAGTATGTAAAGTGTTGCTAATTTCCATAGTTGCTTAGTTACCTTTGGTTTGTAACAAGCTTTTAATGGAAAGGTTACGGATTAAGCAGCATGCTAAGCATAAGAGCAACTTGCGTAATATCGAGAATTAGAATCCGCCAGTACTTAAATAGCGGCCTAAATCATAACTAATGATAGTATATAAGTTCTGTCCATTATCATCTTTTGTTACTCTGAATCTAAAAGCACAACGTTTAATCTCATCTTCTTGCTTCTTATCAAAATCAACAGAAAGTTTAGTATCACCTTCAACATAATCTTCAGTTATCGAATTATTATATTCAGAGATACGTGAGCTGTACTTCTTCATTCCTGCTGCAGCTACTTCTTTTTTCAAATCCATAAACACTTTAGCATTGCAGCGATACTCAACTCTATAATTAAAATGTTTTCGATTTGTACCTGAATCATAATTTAAATTAGGTGATTCATCATACTCTATTTGTAAAAGCGCTTCTACCCCTGATTGATACTTATTTGGTCTGAATGACCAAAATACTCTTGCACCAAACCATCCAGCAATTCCAGGAGCTGTTTCCTCATCTTCTTTCAGAGCTTTTTCAAACTCCCAGCCCTTATCCATTAGAAAACTATTTATATCTGTAACATCTTTATTAGATAATGATTTTAACTGGTCTAAAGTTAAACTCGATGTTCTTACTTGTCCTAAGCATAATATTGGATACAAAGTAAGGGCTACAATGAAGTAAAGTTTCATCATACAAAAAACGATATTAAATATTAGTGAATATATAAAATATGATATAAACAAAAAAGGCTGCCCGATCTCTCAGGCAGCCTTTTTTATACTTTATACTTCAGATTAGAAGTTAGCTAAAGCAGCGTTCAGCGTTTCGCTTGGGCGCATGGCTTTGCTGGTTTTCTCTTCGTTCGGGTGGTAGTAACCGCCGATGTCAACTGGCTTGCCTTGTGCTGCAATCTGCTCATCCACGATCTTCTGCTCGTTATCGGTAAGCTCTTTTGCTAAGCCAGTGAAGCGGTCTTTCAGCTCCTGGTTCTTGGTTTGCTCGGCAAGTGCCTGTGCCCAGTACATCGCCAGGTAGAAGTGGCTGCCACGGTTATCGATACCACCAACTTTACGGGCCGGCGACTTATCCTTCTCCAGGAACTCAGCGTTGGCTTTGTTCAGTGCTTCTGCCAATACTTCAGCCTTCTCGTTCTTGGTCTTGTAAGCAAGGTCTTCCAGCGATACAGCCAGTGCCAGGAACTCACCAAGCGAATCCCAACGCAGGTAGTTTTCTTCGATAAACTGCTCTACGTGCTTCGGTGCAGATCCACCGGCACCTGTTTCGAACAATCCACCGCCATCCAGCAACGGAACGATCGAAAGCATTTTAGCACTTGTACCCAGCTCCAGGATCGGGAATAAGTCAGTCAGGTAATCGCGTAGCACGTTACCGGTTACCGAGATAGTATCTTTACCAGCTTTGGCACGCTCGCAAGTATAACGGATAGCCTCCACCGGAGACATGATCTTGATCTCAAGACCGTTGGTGTCGTGGTCCTGCAGGTACTTCTCTACTTTCTTGATCAGGTTAGCATCGTGTGCACGCTGCGGATCAAGCCAGAAAATAGCTGGTGTGTTGGTAATTCTAGCTCTTGTAACAGCCAGTTTTACCCAGTCCTGGATAGGAAGGTCTTTGGTCTGGCAAGCTCTGAAGATATCGCCTTCCTCAACTTTCTGTTCCATCAACGTGTTGCCGTTCGCATCAACTACACGCACAGTGCCAGCAGCTTCCATCTGGAAAGTCTTGTCATGCGAGCCATACTCTTCTGCCTTCTGCGCCATCAAACCGATGTTCGGAACTGTACCCATCGTAGTCGGGTCGAAAGCGCCGTTCTCTTTGTTGAATTTGATGACTTCCTGGTAGATGCCTGCATAAGAACGATCCGGAATGATCGCCTTCGTATCATGCAGTTTGCCATCCGGTCCCCACATCTGGCCAGACGAACGGATAGCCGCCGGCATAGAGGCATCAATGATCACGTCGCTTGGTACGTGCAGGTTGGTAATGCCTTTGTCAGAGTTCACCATCGCCAGTTCAGGGCGCTGCGCCATCTCCGCTTTCAGGTCAGCTTCAATTTCAGCACGCTTCTCAGCTGGCAGGTTCTGGATTTTTGCGTAAACATCGCCTAGACCGTTATTCGGGTCAACGCCAGCTTCTTTCAAAGCAGCGGCATGTTTTGCAAAAGTATCTTTGAAGAAAACTGTTACCGCGTGGCCAAACATGATAGGGTCAGAAACCTTCATCATGGTTGCCTTCAGGTGCAGCGACAACAATATACCTTGCTCTTTTGCATCCGCAATTTCCTTCTCCAGGAACGAACGAAGCGCATTTTTGCTCATCACTGATGAATCCATCACTTCGCCGGCTTTCAGAGCAATTTTGTCTTTCAGCACTTTGGTCTCGCCGTTCGCGCCTACAAACTCGATGCGTACCTCGGTAGCGTTATCAACTATAACAGACTGCTCGCTGCCATAGAAGTCGCCACCTGTCATGTGCGCTACATGCGTTTTAGAGTCAGAAGACCATTTACCCATCGAGTGCGGGTGCTTCTTGGCATACTGCTTCACGGCATCCGCCACACGACGGTCAGAGTTACCTTCGCGCAATACAGGGTTTACTGCACTACCTAAAATTTTCGCATAGCGTGCTTTTGCATCCTTCTCAGCATCGTTTTTAGGGTCAGCCGGGTAATCCGGGATGTTGTAGCCCTGCGATTGAAGCTCTTTGATAGCCTCTGTAAGCTGCGGGATTGATGCACTGATGTTTGGTAACTTGATGATATTAGCCTCAGGCGTTTTAGCAAGCTCGCCCAGGTAAGCCAGGTCATCGTTCTGTTTCTGCTCTGCTGTCAGGTTCTCCGGGAAAGCTGCAATAATACGGCCAGCCAGGGAAATATCTCTTGTTTCTACTTCAATGTCGGCAGCCTTTGTGAAAGCCTGTACGATGGGCAAGAAAGAACGCGTAGCCAGCGCCGGCGCCTCATCGGTTATAGTATAGATAATCTTCGATGCTTTTGTAGTCATTGTAAAAATCTGGTTTAAGGCTGCAACCCCGCTATGGAAGCAAAAGCTACAGGTTAAAAATGCTGTATTTAAGGTTAAAGTAAAGTATAAACTCAGCTTACAGGCAATCTATTTTACCTTGTCTGGTTTGGTCAGCAAATATAAGAGTCTTTTTGATATTGGAGAGTCAGGAAATACGCTTTACTTCCAGAGAGTTAAATTGGCTGCAAATGTTACAAACTATACTTTAGTTACAGCTATTCCCCTAACCCTTATCCCGTATACTTTAACAAGCAATTGCAGTAAATGTACTGTAGCTTATAAATCCGCTAGCGGGCAAAAAAGGAGAGTTATACTTAAAATTTAGGTAGTTATACTTAAAAAAGATAACATCAATTGCGTAGCTACGTCTTACGGTGGATGTATTAAATTTTCTTGATATAGAAATCCATTATATACGGCCTTGCATGTGAAACTATCTACAACTGTTCTGCTCTCTGTTTTCTTGCTTCTGCCAACGCTGCTTTTTGCGCAGACTCACCGCATTATGTGCCTCGGCAATTCTATTACACAAGCCGATAATGAACATACGAGTTACCGGTTTCCGCTTTGGAAAAAGTTGGTAGATGCAGGAATAGATGTTGAATTTGTAGGCTCTCATGCTACAAACTTTGGTGGGCTATCTCCTGCGCAGGGTACTGTATATAAGGGCAAAACTTTTACAAACCGAAACGAAGGCCACTGGGGCTGGCGTGCTGATGAAATTTTATATGGAAAGGACGGCAATACCAATAACAAGCTTCAAAGCTGGCTTACTGCCTACACCCCGGATATAGCCCTGATCCACCTGGGCACAAACGATATTTTCCAGGGACATAGTATTGTCAGCACAATTGATGAGATAGACCTGGTAATACAGCTGATCCGGGAGAAGAATCCAAATGTAACTATACTTTTAGCTCAGCTTATTCCTTCAAATCTGTCACATGATAATATAAACCAGCGACTCATTACCCTGAATTCCGAGATAGCCATACTTGCCGAAGAGCTGAACACACTCGCGTCTCCGGTTATTTTAGTAGATCAGCACACAGATTTTGATGCCGCACAATATACCTACGATGATGTGCACCCCAATGAGCAGGGCGAAGAGGCGATGGCCCAGTGCTGGTTTGATGCTTTAAACACAGTGCTCAAGCCTCTGCCGGTATCATTTCTAAGCTTTAAGGCCAGTTACACACACCATAATAAAGTACAGCTCACCTGGACAACAGCTTCAGAGAGAAACAATCTATACTTTGAGGTTCAGCGTGCCCAGGATTCTACACACTTTTCTACGATAGCTACTGTAACAGGAGCCGGAACCACACAAACTAAATCCACTTATAGTTACCTTGATATTACAGCTCCATCCGGTGAACTATACTACAGGCTAAAACAGGTAGATAAAAATGGTAGCAGCACTTACTCCGGCATTATACACATCAGCAAATCCCCTAAAAAACATAAGCTCTCTATTTACCCGACAATAACACACAATGAGCATATTTCCCTGCACCTGCAGCAGCAACCCCATACATCAGTAGAGCTGGCTGTATATGGAGCCAATGGCACTTTGGTGCAGCGTATAAAGGGCCAAAGTAATGCAAGCGGTGATTTTAAAAGAACAATAATTACAACTGAGCTTCAGGGAAAAGGATTATACATTGTAAAGTCGGCATCAGGGTCGCAGGTGCTTGGCAAATTTATAGTTGAGCAATAATCAATAGCTCTGCTGGTCTTGCTGGTGCAATAATGCTATTACTTCTTCATCAGTGGTCTGGCCAAATTCTGCATAAAACTGCCCTACCGCCTGAAAAAAAGGTGGCTCCAGCAGGCATACTACTTCATCAACCATGTTGCTTATGCGTTCTACAGCAGAAGGTGGTGCAACCGGAACAGCCACTACTACTTTAGCCGGGTGCTGCCGCTTTACCAGTTCTATAGTTGCTACCAGGGTTTTGCCGGTTGCTATGCCATCATCTACTATAATTACAACTTTGTTTTGAAGTGTTGCAGGCTTTCGGTCGCCCATAAATAGTTTATACTTTTGGCGCAGGCCTTCTCGAATGCGTTCTGCTTCCGCCTCCACATATTCACGGGGCACTTCTATACTTGGGTCTATGGTCTTGCTGTCCAAGCCTACAGAACCGATGGCATATTCCGGGTTGGCAGGATGACCGATCTTTTTTATAAGTGTTACTTCTAAAGGCATTCCTAAACGCATGGCAATGGGTGCTGCCACGGGCACGCCACCACGAGGTATAGCCAGCACAACACCATCTTTACCTTTGTATTTCTCCAGGCGGTCGGCCAGCATTTCCGCCGCTTCCTCCCGGTTCCTGATCATCTCCATCATTTATAGTTTGCTAAGGTTGGTCCTGCCGGAGCGCGTGTTGCTTACCGGGCTCCAGGTATTTCCGGAACCAGTCTGTAGCCAGTTGTGCTGCCATCTCCAGTGCTCCGGGCTCTTCAAATAAGTGCGTAGCATCAGGCACAATTTCCAGGTCTTTTATACACAGCATCATATCCTGCGCCTGCCGGTTCAGGTCCAGTACTTCATCATCTTTACCACCAACTATAAGTAAGGTAGGAGTCTGCACATCTGCCAGCACAGGCCCCGCCAGGTCCGGACGTCCGCCTCTGCTAACTACTGCTTTTACAATATCACCGAGTGCTGCTGCTGCACCAAGTGCCGAAGCAGCACCGGTACTAGCACCAAAAAAGCCGATGTTCAGGTTACCAACGGTAGGGTCTTTCTGTATCCAGTAGGTAGTATTGATCAGGCGTTGGGTAAGTTTGGCTATATCAAAACGGTTTGCGTATTCCCGGTCTTCTTCTTCGGTAAGCAGGTCAAAAAGTAAGGTGGCAAAACCAGACCGCTGCAGGTGCTCTGCCACAAAACGGTTGCGGGTGCTAAGCCTGCTGCTGCCGCTGCCATGAGAAAACACAACCAGGCCTTTTGCATTTTCTACCACCGCCAGATCGCCTATTAAGGTTACATCATCCAGCTCTATCCGGACACTGTCTTTAAAAGTATAGTTTGTTTCCATAGTTTTATTCTTGTGTGTATTTCAGCCTGTTACCTTCAACAGAACTTCCCTATTCAGTACGACCTGTAAGGTGCAGGGTTAGTGTGTTCCCATCTCAAAACAAGAGCTTTACGTACTCCTGAAAAATGTACCGGTTTATGCAGAAATTATTTGGTTTTGCCCTGTTGTGGATTTTATGTAGCAGTTGCCAATCTGAAGATCGTGTTGCAGAAGATGCTGCCGCAGGACAAAGTATAGACTCACTGGAAGCCGTGCAGGAAGAACCTGTGCGCGAGCAAACTACAGATACATTGTCTTTCGAAGCTGCTTTCAACAGGTTCTTTGCAGCCCTGCATGCAGCAGACACTGCAACTATAAATCAGTACATCTATCCAACATATGGCTTATGGGTAATAGAGCAGCCGGGTGCTTTACCTAAAATGACGCGCGTTACAGACATCTCTGCATTTAAACGGGAATACCAGGACCGCTCCTTTTTTACCTTGCGTGAAGAAATGAAAGCCTGTGACCTGAAAGAAGAAGTATGGCCTACTTTCGACTGCGCCAACATGAACTACGAAGCCGGAAAATCGGGATATAGCAAGGATGGTTGCTTTGTAGCAGGGTCCGCCAAATTTCAGAAAAGCGGCTACTGGGATTACGCCAGCCTGTCAGAAGCCGAAATTAAAAGAATAAAAGCAGCTTTACCATTTGTACAAAAATCGGTACTACACACAGCCACGTCATTTGAGTTTCATTTTGGATTTATAGATGGCCGGTGGCAATTACTGTTTACCAAGCTCATCTATCCGTGCAGCGCTTAGGTAATTTTGAATAACTGAATTTTGAATAACTGAATTATAATTCCGTATGTAGCTCTATTCAGTCATTCAGTTATTCACTCATTCAAAATTAAACCATGGCCTACTACCGACGCTTCGACTATCCTACACCTGATCCGGCTATACTTGCCAGGCTTACCGAGCAGCAACGCGAGATGCAGGAGCGTATTATACTTCAAAAACCTGACTTCGACTTAAAACTCATTGCCGGCTGCGATTCATCTTTTATAGGTGAGGACACGATACTTTCGGCGTTTGTACTGCTAACGTACCCGGCGTTGGAGCTAGTGGAGAAAGTATGGCATGTCGGACCGGTAGAGTTACCTTATATTCCGGGTTTCCTGGCTTTCCGCGAAGCGCCTAACTTGCTCAAAGCTTATGAAAAATTGCAACAGAAACCTGACCTGATTATGGTAGATGGCCACGGTATCTCTCACCCGCGCCGACTGGGCATTGCTACACATGTAGGTCTGCACTTAAACAAACCAACTATGGGTGTAGCCAAAAAAGTATTGGTAGGCAAGTATAAAGAACCCGAAGTAACTAAAGGCTCTGTTTCGCCACTGGTTTACAAAGACGAGATCATCGCAAACGTACTCCGAACAAAAGACAATGTTAAGCCTGTATTCGTCTCTCCCGGCCACCTGATGGATCTTGAATCTGCTACAAGTATAGCGATGGCCTGCACTACCAAGTATAAGTTGCCTGAACCTACGCGCTTAGCCGACCATTATGCAGCAGTATTTAAGCAGGAGGTGAAATAAATTGCGCCATTATGTCTTAAAACACACAAATACTGATTTTTAAATATGACATAATTACATATTAAGCTCCTAAAAATACCATTGGTTTACCCTTTGCTATACAGCTCGTAGAAATCAACTATGGAAACAGGTAAATCGATATGAACTTTAATAACTATACCATCAAAGCCCAGGAAGCCATACAGAAGGCTACCGAGATAGCAGGCGGCAACCAGCAGCAGGCTATCGAAACCGGGCACATTTTAAAAGCAATACTGGAGACAGACGAAAACGTAACTAACTTTCTACTCCAGAAACTGAACATCAACGGAAACATCCTGCACAGCAAGCTCGACGAGATCGTAGAGGCTTACCCAAAAGTAAGTGGTGGTAGCCCATACTTAGCCAACGATGCGGCGGCAGCGCTGCAAAAAGCAACTTCTTATTTAAAAGAGTTTGGCGATGAGTATGTAGCTATTGAGCACTTGCTACTGGGTGTACTCGCTGGTCGCGACAGAGTGGCTGGCCTGATGAAGGATGTTGGTTTTAACGAAAAAGACTTAAAGAAAGCGATAAAAGAACTTCGCGGTGGTGCCAAGGTAACCGACCAGAATGCCGAGGCAAAATATAACTCACTGAAACGTTACGCCCGCGACCTGAACGAGATGGCCCGCAGCGGCAAGATTGACCCAGTTATTGGTCGCGATGAAGAGATCCGCAGAGTACTGCAGATCCTGAGCCGCCGTACCAAAAACAACCCTGTATTGTTAGGTGAGCCCGGCGTAGGTAAAACCGCTATTGTAGAAGGACTGGCCCAAAGAATAGTATCGGGTGATGTACCGGAAAACCTGAAAAACAAAACACTGATGAGCCTGGACATGGGCTTATTGGTGGCAGGCGCCAAGTATAAAGGCGAGTTCGAAGAGCGTTTGAAAGCGGTGATAAAAGAAGTAGTGGATGCTGAAGGAGATATCGTACTTTTCATTGACGAGATACACACCCTGATTGGTGCCGGTGCGGGTGGCGAAAGTGCTATGGACGCAGCCAACCTTTTAAAACCAGCTTTGGCGCGTGGTGAGCTGCATGCCATCGGTGCCACTACGCTTAAAGAATACCAGAAGTATATCGAAAAGGATAAAGCGCTGGAGCGTCGGTTCCAGGCAGTTATGGTAGACGAGCCAAGCGTACAAGATGCCATATCTATACTTCGTGGTATAAAAGATAAGTATGAAGTGCACCACGGGGTACGGATTAAAGACGATGCCATCATTGCCGCTGTAGAGCTTTCTCATCGCTACATTACCGACCGTTTTTTACCAGACAAGGCTATTGACCTGATGGACGAAGCGGCCGCGAAACTGCGAATTGAGATTGACTCTCTTCCGGTAGAGTTAGATGAGATTCAGCGCCGCATCATGCAGCTGGAGATTGAGCGCGAAGCTATCCGTAGAGAGAATGATAAGGACAAGGAAACCATACTCTCTAAAGAGATTGCTGAGCTATCTACGAAGCGCGATGATTTGAAAGCCAAGTGGCAGAACGAAAAACAGATCATCGAGGGTATTCAGAAAGAGAAAGAGAACATAGAAAACTATAAACTTGAAGCTGAGCAAGCCGAACGAAGCGGCGACTATGGCCGTGTAGCTGAATTGCGTTATGGCAAGATTCAGGAAGCGGAAGCGAAGCTGAAAGAATTGCAGGAGCAGGTTCACCAGATGCAGGGCGAAAACCCGATGCTGAAAGAGGAAGTGAATTCTGAAGACATTGCCGAAGTAGTAGCTAAATGGACGGGTGTTCCGGTAAGCAAAATGCTGCAGAGCGACCGCGAAAAACTGCTGCACTTAGAGCAGGAACTGGGAAGACGTGTAGCTGGTCAGGAAGAAGCCATAGAAGCTATCTCGGATGCCGTGCGCCGAAGCCGTGCCGGTATGCAGGACCCGAAACGTCCTATCGGTTCGTTCATCTTCCTGGGTACAACGGGTGTGGGTAAAACAGAGCTTGCTAAAGCGCTGGCCGACTACCTGTTCAACGACGAGAACGCGATGGTGCGGATTGATATGAGTGAATACCAGGAGCGCCACGCGGTGAGCCGAATGATAGGTGCACCTCCGGGATACGTTGGCTACGATGAAGGTGGCCAGTTAACGGAAGCTGTCCGCAGAAAGCCATACTCTGTAGTGCTGCTCGACGAGATTGAGAAAGCTCACCCTGACGTGTTCAACATCCTGTTGCAGGTGCTCGACGATGGCCGCTTAACAGACAGCAAAGGCCGCGTGGTGAACTTTAAGAACACGATCATCATCATGACTTCAAACATTGGTTCGCACATCATCCAGAGTAATTTTGAGACGATGGATGAATATAACCACGACGAGGTAATTGAGCGCACCAAAGATGAAGTATTCGAGTTGCTGAAGAAATCGGTAAGGCCGGAATTCCTGAACCGAATTGATGAGCTGGTAATGTTCAGACCATTGAGTCGTAAGGATATCCGCAAGATTGTACAGATTCAGTTTGCTCATATCCAGGATCGTCTGGACGAAGCTGGCATCCGGTTAATAGCTACCGATGAGGTGCTGGATTACCTGGGTGAACAGGGTTACGATCCGCAGTTTGGTGCCCGACCACTGAAGCGTGTACTACAGCGCCAGGTGCTGAACGAGCTGTCGAAGGAGATCTTGGCCGGCACTATCAGCAAAGATTCTGTAGTAGAAGCAGTGCTGGAAGATGGCAGGATCCGGTTCAACAACATTGATGTAGAGATACCGACCGAGAGATAATTTTTTAAGTAAACATTAGTTTAAAGTATAGCTGAGATAAAAAGCGCCATTCTGCATGGAATGGCGCTTTTTTATTTATAAAATACACTTCTCTTATATAATCGCTGCCAGTTATTTCACGTATTAAGCATATACTTTTCTGCCCATCAATTCTGCAATCTCATAAACCCTGGATTTAGATATTCACGTTTTATTTTTAGGGCTATATCTCATGAAAATTTTCCTGATTCTGCTTTTGCTGCTAAGTGTAACACTTGGTACAAGCGCACAAAGTATACCGGCTTCTACAGTCGATTCCTACAACTGGATCTATCTCAAAAACGGTAGCCGTCCTCTGAAGGGAGTAACCGTGCAAGCTTCAGACTCTTCTCTTCATTTCGTCAACGAATCCTTTTTAGTAAGAAATACTGTTCCGGCTTCTATCAAACCATTAATTATACCTGTTACCCATATAGATAAAATAAAGTACCGGAGGCGAAATAATATTATAAGGGTGGGTTTGATCGGTGCATTAGGCGGCGCTGCATTAGGTGCTCTGATAGGGTACGCTAGTGGAGATGACACATGTGAATCCGGCTCGTGGTGTATGGTCCTGTTTTCTGCGGAAGATAAAGCGATGGTAGGTTCTATACTTGGCATACTTCCAGGTATGGGCATTGGTATGGCTATTGGCAGCTACCGAAAAACCATTTACATAAATGGCGCCCAAAGTACATATAGTTTAACCAGAGATGAATTGAAAAAGTATACTTTAACCAAACAGTAAGACCTATACTTTATACAAGGCTATAACATTTTTAGAAGTAATGGTAGGTCTGGCCACTCACTCCTGCAAACTGCTAAAAATCAACTCAAGCCCACACCTGCCGTATAATTAGCTGAATTTTAACATATAACTAAAAAGCTATGAAAAAAACATTCTTACTATTTGCTGCGGGCGCTTTATTGATTGGTTCAGCGTGTACAAGTACCGACACAACAACAACTGATACGACTACAGACACTACAACTACAACCGGCGAGACCACTGCAGACGATCCAACAACTACAACACCACCTACAGATACCACTACTACTACTGGAACTGGAGCCGGTGGTGTAACTACTACAGGTGGTGCTGCTACTACTATGACCAATATGGATGATGCTACGTTCCTGTCTACAGCTGCAAGCAGCAACATGATGGAGTTACAGGCAAGTAAAGCGGCACTGCAAAAAGCAAAAGATCCGAAAGTGAAAGAGTTTGCTCAAATGATGATAGACCATCATACAAAGGCAAGCCAGGACCTGAAGACGACAGCATCGCAAATGGGTTTAACTATAACTGGGGTTGTGATGCCAATGCACCAGAAAATGATTGATGAGCTGACAAACTATACCGGTACAGGCTACGACGAAAAGTACATGGACCTGATGGAGACGGCTCATAAAAATGATATCGCCATGTTTGAAGCCAAAAGCCAGAATGCGACAAACCAGGCTGTAAAAGATTTTGCAAACAGAATGACACCGACATTACGTTCTCACTACGAAATGGCTACAAACATTGAAGATACAGTAGACTAAGTCTTTTATACTTTAAAAACAACAACGCCGGCAGAAGCAGTTTTGTCGGCGTTGTTGTTTTTAAAGATCACTTTACCTGCAGCCCACGCTGTAATATATATAGCGGGTTGCATCAATTAAAATATGGAGCGGACCTGAAGTTATGCTAAAGCTCAAAATCCTTCCTGCACCCACCTCATAGCATCGGCCCGTTGCGATATGGTAAAATAACGCACCCCTCTTTTCTTTACCGGGCTTATCAGGTTGGCTGCTAATTCCTGCCACCACCGCTCCCCTACCATTGCCACACGTCCGTATTCGCGCCCATGCACAAGGTCAAACAACAGGTTTTCGAGAGCAGCTCCGGGCTTTACCCAATTCAGGTCGGACATTTCATAGTATAACCTCGCAGATCCGTACTGCTTCATTCTCTCCCGTATCAGCTCGCGGTACAGGTCAAAGTCTTCATTTGTCAGCTGTCCGCTTACCCGCACTGCAAGCATGTCGTCATGTGTTTCAGGTAAAACCGTTAACATAGCAGGTATAGTTATATTCTTTCTTTTATACGGTAAGTATCTAAAAACTCCTTCCACACTACGCATAAGCAGCACTTGCATATCAATGTATAAACATGTAAATTTCCGCTTAGCTTACACTATACCTATACTTTATCACTTTGTCATCTGTATTTTACACATACCTGCAGCTGGGCTTTCATCATATATTTAACCTAAAAGCCTACGACCACATGTTGTTCCTGTTTGCCTTATGCGCCATTTATACTTTAAGCGACTGGCGAAAAGTACTGGCACTGGTTACCAGTTTTACTATCGGGCATTCCATTACACTGGCTTTATCTACATTTAACATTATTAAGTTTGATACCGGGCTTATCGAGTTCCTGATTCCTGTTACAATATTCTTTACCTGTGTTACCAATTTCTTTAAACTGAAAGGCGCAGCCAGCAAGCAGCATACTGTATTTTCGATGCACAACCTGATGGCCATTTTCTTCGGACTGGTGCATGGCATGGGTTTCTCGAATTACCTGAAGTCTTTGCTTGGCAAAAACAGCGATTCGTGGCTGCAACTGCTGGCCTTTAACGTGGGCATAGAGCTGGGCCAGTTGCTGATCGTGTTTATACTTCTGATAGTGGCTGCTCTGATGCTGAACTTGTTTAATGCCAAGCGCCGCGACTGGATCATGGTGCTTTCGAGCGCAGCAGCCGGTATTTCCTTAATTTTGATGATGGAAACCAATATCTTTTAGAACACAATAAACTATACCTTACAACCAACTAAACTAATAACCTTAACTCACCTACATTTCTGATGAAAAACCTACTTACAGGTTTAGTCTTTTTCGGATTGGCCGCCGCCCCTTTTGCGGGCATGGCACAAAGCAACACCGATCAGTCTAAATTTAAGCAGTTGCAACAGGAGCTGCCTACACCAAACACGTACCGCTCTGCATCAGGTGCACCTGGCCACCAGTACTGGCAGCAGCGCGCCGACTATAATATTAAAGTTGAGCTAAACGACGAGAACCAGTCTATTACAGGTTCTGAAACAATAACCTATACCAACAACTCGCCGGACGTATTAACTTACCTGTGGCTGCAACTGGACCAGAACATCTTCGAGCCTAACTCGATGGCAAACTCAACCCGCACAGGCAACCTTAATGAGAAGATGTCTTTGCAGGCTGTGGAGTATATGACGCGTGAGGAATTTGACGGTGGCTTTAAAATTAAGGCTGTAAAAGACCGTAATGGCAAAGCGCTGAAGTATACGGTTAATAACACAATGATGCGCGTTGATCTTCCTACAGATCTGAAGCCTAAGCAAAGCTTTACATTCAGCATCGATTGGAACCACAACATCAACGATCAGAAGGCATTAGGTGGTCGCTCCGGTTATGAATACTTCCCTGCCGATGGCAATTACCTGTACGAAATGGCGCAGTGGTTCCCAAGAATGGCTGTGTACGATGATGTGAATGGCTGGCAGCACAAGCAGTTTTTAGGATCTGGTGAGTTTGCATTACCTTTCGGTGACTATAAAGTAAGTATAACTGTACCTGCTGACCACATTGTTGGCTCTACCGGTGAATTACAGAATGCAAGCCAAGTTCTTACCTCAACACAGCAGAAACGTTGGGCAGATGCTGCCAAAGCCGACAAGCCTGTTGTTATAGTTACCCAGGACGAAGCCGCCAAAGCCGAAAAAAATAAAGCAAAAGGTAAAAAGACGTGGGTTTACGCTGCTAAAAATGTGCGCGACTTTGCATGGGCCAGCTCCCGTAAGTTTATCTGGGATGCGATGAATGTAAAAGTTGGTGGTAAAAATGTACTGGCAATGTCTTACTACCCGAAAGAGGCTAACCCACTTTGGGGACAGTATTCAACGGAGTCGGTAGCACACACGCTAAAAGTATATTCCAAGCACACCATTGATTACCCTTACCCGGTTGCTATTTCAGTACATGGTCCGGTTGGTGGTATGGAGTACCCGATGCTTTCGTTTAACGGTTACCGCCCTGAAGCTGACGGCACGTATTCTGATCGTACCAAGTATGGCCTGATCACGGTTATCATTCACGAAGTAGGACACAACTTCTTCCCGATGATTATTAACTCGGATGAGCGCCAGTGGACGTGGATGGACGAAGGCTTGAATACATTTGTGCAGTACCTGGCAGAGCAGGAATGGGAACGTAATTACCCTTCGAGCCGTGGTGAACCAAGCAAAATCGTTAACTACATGAAGAGCGCTAAAAACACGCAGGTGCCGATCATGACCAATTCTGAATCTGTATTGCAGTTTGGTAACAACGCCTATGGCAAACCGGCAACAGCGCTGAATATACTTCGCGAAACTGTAATGGGCCGTGAATTATTTGACTACGCCTTTAAAGAGTATGCTAATCGCTGGGCCTTTAAACACCCAATGCCAGCAGACTTTTTCAGAACTATGGAAGATGCTTCAGGCGTAGACCTGGACTGGTTCTGGAGAGGCTGGTTCTACACTACCGACCACACCGATATATCAATTGAAGATGTGAAGTGGTTTACAATAGATTCACAGAACCCTGAGTTTGTGAATGCCCAGAAGCGTGCTGAGCAGAACAAAGCTCCTAAAACACTATCTGAGCAGCGCAACCTGAAAGATATTCAGAAGACACGTGTAGAACTGAGACCTGAACTGAATGACTTCTACAACACCTACGATCCGTTGGCTGTAACGGCAGCTGACCAGCAGAAATACCAGTCTTTCCTGAAGGGACTTACGCCTGAGCAGAAAAAAGCCTTGGATTCAGGATTAAACTTCTACGAGGTTGGCTTTAAAAACCTGGGTGGGCTTGTAATGCCGCTGGTAGTAAAAATGACCTTTGAAGATGGTACAGAGGAAGTGGTAAACGTACCTGCCGAAGTATGGCGCTACAATAACGAGGAGATTACCAAAGTTTTCGTAACTGAGAAACCTGTTGTTAATTTTGAACTGGACCCATACCTGCAAACGGCTGACACGGAATTATCTAACAACTACTTCCCTCGTCGTCTGGCACCTAGCCGCTTCGAGATCTTCCAGCAGCAGGAGCGCAACCAGCCAAACCCAATGCAGCGCCAGAACTCAACACGCAGCAACAACAGCAATAACTCAGGCCGCTAAGCCCCATAGTTTATACTTTAAAAAAAGCCTCCGGATATTCTACGGAGGCTTTTTTATTATTCGGCGCTATACTTATCAAAAAACCGCTGCTTTATCCTATCACCTTTCCGCACATATGGCCGAATGATAAGACGCGTACTGTTTTCATAAGTAAAGAATTTATAAACCCAGTTGCTGAGTACCACCAATTTATTCCGGAAACCGACCAGTGCCATAACGTGCACAAACAGCCAGATTGCCCAGGCCCAGAAACCTCCGAAGTGCATATTGCCTGGTAAGTCTGCCACCGCCCTGTTACGGCCTATAATTGCCAGAGATCCTTTATCTGTATATTCAAACTTCTCTAAAGGCTCTTTGCGTTGAAGTCGCACCAGGTTCTTACCCAATAGTTTACCTTGCTGTATAGCAGGCTGCGCTACACCCGGGTGCCCTTTTGGCCATTTCTCAGTTTTCATAAAAGCAATGTCACCAATAGCAAAAATATCAGGGAAGCCCAGCACCTGGTTGTATTCATTTACTAGTATACGGCCTCGCTCTATTGCCTCTGGCGGTAAACCATCTATCAGGGCACCTGCAACTCCGGCTGCCCATATAAGCGTGTTTGTCCGTATCTGCTCCCCGCTCTTCAGCACAGCCATATCTCCGTCGTAAGACTCAACCACAGTACCAAGCTTTATCATTACGCCAAGCTCTGTCAGGTACTTGTATGTTTTTTGGCTTGCTTCCGGCGACATCGGTGGCAGCACTCTGTCCATCCCCTCCACCAGGTAAATATTCATTTTACTGATATCCATACCCGGGTAATCAGAAGGTAGTACATGTTTCTTCATTTCGGCCAGCGCACCCGCCAGTTCCACTCCTGTTGGTCCACCCCCTACTATTACAAAGTTCATTAAGCTCTGGCGTAACTCAGGGTCACTGGTCATGTTGGCCTGTTCGAAGCATTGCAGCATCTGGCTGCGCAGGTTCAGGGCATCAGGTATTTTTTTGAGAGGGAAAGAGAACTTCTTGATCTGCTCGTTACCAAAATAGTTGGTTTTTGTGCCTGTAGCAATTACCAGGTAATCATAGTGCAGGTCACCAATAAGCGTCGAAACCGTTTTAGTAACCGGGTTTACATTTGTTACACGCACCAACCGGAAAAAAAAGTCTTCGTAATTATCGCTGCCGAAAAGCTTGCGAAGTGGCTCTGCAATCGCATCCGGCTCCAGACCAGCGGTAGCTACCTGGTACAGCAGCGGCCAGAAGCCATGGTAATTCTGCTTATCAAACATTACTACCTGGAAGTTTTTGCCACGTAGTTTTTTTGCGAGATTTATACCACCGAAACCGCCACCAATTATTACAACGCGTGGTTTCTGGGTGTCGGGTATATTAAGTGAGAGGTTCGTTACTGGAAGCATAGTTTCATTTATTTAGCATTAGCAACAAATGGTAATCACGATAGATAACCGGGTGTTGCACAAGTAGCATATACATATAGCTACATTGCCAAATAACGAAACGGACAGTGGTAAGTTACTTTTAGCTAAAATTGAACACAAAAAGCAACTATAACAGAAACAGCAAATTAGCTAAAGTAACAAGCAAAGAGCTAGAGGCACAACTTTTTAATAAAAAGGAAAGCTTTTACTTCTTTTTAAATTCTCCATTCTTAAGCATATCCAGCAGCTTAAGCACAGCAAACGGACTTATAGTTGGAAACTGATAACGGTTTTGCGTTTGTATCTGCTGATGTTGATTAACTACTTTAGAGTTAGCGTTTCCATCCATAGGTACAACAGTAAAGAGCTCTTTTAAACGTTCAGGGTCCAGGTTACGATTTGCAGCCGAACGACCTTCGTCTGGTAATTTCAAGGCTAAAACAGCTTGTTTAAAATCGCGTTCTGTAGCCCATGGTATAACTTTTACCTCTGCCAGTTCAATTGCTTCTTCCTGCATCTGCATTATTATTGAATAACTGTCAGATGGGTAATTTTTAGGTATAACCAATGTTTCCTTTTTATAGCCAAGTGCACTGAAAACGACAGTATCACCGGTCAGCACTGGTAGCGAGAAGAAACCGTAACGGTTGGTTTGCACACCACGACCGGTTTTGGGCACAAATACACTTACATTGCTTACCCCATACAGGCTATCGCCGATGGTAACGAAACCAGATAACTGTACTACACGATGCCCACCCTGTGCCTTTGCCTGTTCCGGCATGGCAGCAAAAGCAAACAGTATAAGTATAGTAACAGCAAATACTTTGTACAACTTCACGTGGCTATTTAAAGCTTTCAAAAACGACATCATGTAGTACAATTATAGGGTATATTATTTTATTATAGCAGGTTTTATCTATTTTTGTTTGCGTTGGCATCAGGAATATGCGGTTAAAACACTTTAGTTTATCTTTTGGGGAACAGGTATTCAAGGCGCTGGCCGATGAATCGCGTGTGCGCATCCTGAACCTGATCCTGCGAAACAAGGAAATGTGCATCTCGGACTTGGAACACATACTCGATTTTACACAAACCAAAACATCGCGCCACCTGGCTTATTTACGCAGTGCAGGCCTTGTAGCCCCTCGTAAGCTGGATCAGTGGGTTTACTATTCGCTAAAAGATGAAGCCGCTGACTTTATAAATCAGATATTCGGTTACCTGGAGCGCGACAATGTGTTACAGAAGGATCAAGAAACATACCAGATCCTGTACTCTAACCGCGAACTTGCCGTTAATAAATTACACAGCCGCCGCTGGACAAACTATTAACTTACAACCTAAACTATAAGCTATACTTTATATTGTCCATCTAGCCACAGAACTTAGCTTTCAGGTTTTAATCAGTACAATTTCTGAACAATGGCAACCCCAGCGCGTTTTAATTTAACACTAACAGACATATCACATGAAAACATATACGCACCTGCTTTTCGACCTCGACCATACCCTGTGGGATTTTGAAAAGAACTCCGAAGAAACACTTTATACTTTGTTTGATGAGTATAATCTGGCCAGCTTCAATAAGTTCGACAGTACCTCATTCTATAAGAAGTATAAGTTTGTGAACAACCTGCTTTGGGACCAATACAACAAAGGAAAGATCAATCAGCAGGAACTACGCGAGCAGCGCTTTGTGAAGACGTTAACGGGGCTTGGCCTTGAAGCAAACCAGGTACCGCAGGGTTTATCGGAAGCATACACCGACCTCTGCCCTACCAAAACAGCTGTTTTTCCTTATACCCACGAAGTGCTGGCGTACCTGCAGCCTAAGTATGGCCTGCATATTATTACAAATGGTTTTAAGGAAGTACAAGCTATTAAAATGTCGGCATCCAACCTGCATGGTTATTTTAAGGAGGTTGTTACCTCGGAATGCTGTGGCTATAAAAAACCTGACAAGCGTATGTTTGAGCATGCCTTGGGGCGCATAAATGTAAAACCGGAAGAGTGTCTGATGATTGGCGACAACCTGGAGTGTGATGTGGAAGGCGCTCGCGCTGCAGGTATAGATCAGGTATATTTTAATCCTGAGAAAAGCAAAAACAAGCTATACCCTAAACCAACTTATGAAATTCATTGCCTGAGCCAGTTACAGGAGATTTTATAAAACAAAAAAGCCCGGCTTATGGCCGGGCTTTCACTTTACCTATCGTTTATAGTTAGTCTTTTATATCCTTCTTAGTTTCAAGACTTCTAAGCTCACCTTTCAGCATTTTAATTTTTGCTTTATCGTCTGTACCCAGATCTTTTTCAACTACTTTTCTGCGGGCATCGAGTTTTTTAGAAATTGCCTGTGCCTTGTTCCATTCGGCATCAGTCCAGGTATCGTGGCGTTCGCGCACGCTTTGTAATAGCATGATGTAAGCCTCGCGTAGGTCTGCTGCAGCAATGGAGTTGATATCAGCATAAGGACCTAGAAGCTCCTTCTGAAGAGCAGGAACACCTTGATTACCTTGCTGTTGCTGCTCCATTGGAGCTGTTTCTGTTAAAGTAATGTTAGCAGCTTCGGCGGCAAAAGAAAAACTTAAAGCGCCTGCCAGTAAAATCTTAGCGTATGATTTGTTAGTTCTATTCATAGTCGTAATTATTTAGCCTGTTACAAAGTGTAATAGCAAGTGCCTTATACGTATAAAAGTGCAATTATAGTTTCGGACACACAATTCTTATACTTTAAATATTCACTCAGAAGGCTATATAACACACATTCCTAATAGTTTTATTTTAGACTAAAGAAAAACAGTACAATAACAACAGCGACTATTTATTATAGCTAATTTCTAAAAGAGGGATATTTTTTACCTCAGCTATAGTTGCAGTTATAGTTTTATAGTTTCCGTAGTCCAACCACCCCTTTATCCCCTCCTTGTCTAAGGCGGGGAGCTTTCTGCAGCTATAGTTGTAAGTTATAGTTTTATAGTTTCTGTTTTAACACCCCTGTAGTCCCCTCAAGGGGACAGTTTCTTCTATAGGTATTGTTAACATTATAGTTCTATAGTTGCGGAAAAGGGCAGGTAGCGACCTGTCACTACGGAACTATAACCACGAGAAAAGCTAAGAATCTATACTTCTCCTATAACTATAGTTTAGCTATAGAACTGATATCAGTCTTTGGGTTGAGCGCCTCGAGAGGTTCCGGTGCCGCAGGCATTGCGAGGCACGAGCAAAGGAAGCGAAAGCAGCACGATGCCCGAAGTCCTAGATCCCGAAGAATTTCGGGGACGAGGCCCCGCGGCCGTGAGCGCACCAAAGCTTGATATGAAACTGTAGGTGAGTAAAGCTCCCAGGGTAATGGGTACCTATGAAAGTATAACTTGGTCCAAGTAAGTATAGATCCTAACTATAGCACATCAGACGCTCGTAGGAGCTGCGCACGCTACAAGGTCTTCGGCGACTATAGAATAACCCAGATTTCTCGCTACGCTCGAAAAGACACTTTACTACCCTTAATTACAGAAATAGCCTTACCTTTGCACAAAGGTTAAACTAACCTACCAGAAGTATATTTTAAATCCTTAACTATAAACCACATGGCAACCGGATTTTTTAAAGTACCAACTCCGATAAACGAACCTGTAAAGTCTTATGCACCGGGCTCGCCGGAGCGCGAAGAACTGCAGCGTACTTATAAAGAACTGAAGTCGAAAGAGATTGATGTACCAATGTACATTGGCGGCGACAAAGTATATACTGAAACCAAGAAGCCGATGCTTCAGCCGCACGACCACAAGCATATACTTGGCCATTTCAGCGAAGGCGATGCGACACACGTGGAACAGGCGATTAATGCAGCACTTGCAGCGCGTGAAGACTGGGCAAATATGAGCTGGGAGCACCGTGCATCTATCTTCTTAAAAGCTGCTGAGTTATTGGCAGGCCCCTGGAGAGCAAGATTGAATGCGGCTACCATGCTGGGTCAGTCTAAAAATGCGTACCAGGCCGAAATCGACTCTGCCTGCGAACTGATCGATTTCCTGCGCTTTAATGTGCAGTACATGACAGAAATTTACCAGATGCAGCCGGAATCTTCTCCGGGTGTTTGGAACCGCATGGAACACCGTCCGCTGGAAGGGTTTGTGTTTGCCCTAACACCGTTCAACTTTACAGCTATCGCCGGTAACCTGCCATCTTCGGTTGCCATGATGGGTAACGTAGTAGTTTGGAAACCAGCTAACACACAGATCTACGCAGCGCAGATGATCATGGAGTTATTCCGTGAAGCAGGTTTGCCTGATGGCGTTATTAACCTGGTTTATGTAGATGGTCCTACTGCTGGTGATGTCATTTTCAGTCATTCTGATTTTGCAGGTATCCACTTTACAGGTAGCACAGGCGTATTCCAGAACATTTGGAAAACCATTGGCAACAACATCCATAAGTATAAAACTTACCCACGCATAGTTGGCGAAACTGGTGGTAAAGACTTTATACTTGCCCACCGTTCTGCCGATGCTAAAGCACTAGCTACAGGTATAGTTCGCGGTGCATTTGAGTATCAGGGCCAGAAATGTTCTGCAGCGTCGCGTGCGTATGTGCCTAGCAACCTGTGGGACGAAGTGAAAGGCTACATCATCGAAGACCTGAAATCCTTTAAAATGGGTGCTCCGGAAGATTTCTCTAACTTCATTAATGCGGTTATCGACGAGAAGTCTTTTGATAAGATTGCCAAGTATATTGATAATGCCAAAAACAGCAACGAAGTAGAGATCATAGCAGGTGGCGGTTACGACAAATCGAAAGGTTACTTTGTAGAGCCAACTGTGTTGCTGTCGCATAACCCTACTTATATCACCATGTGCGAAGAGATCTTCGGGCCGGTTATCTCAATCTATGTGTATGACGAGAATAACTTTGAAGAGACACTGGAACTGGTTAACTCAACATCACCTTACGCTCTGACTGGTGCAATTTTCAGCCAGGACCGTTATGCGGCAGAATATGCTACTAAGAAATTAGATCAGGCTGCCGGTAACTTCTATATCAACGATAAGCCGACCGGTGCGGTGGTTGGTCAGCAGCCATTTGGTGGTGCGCGTGCTTCGGGTACTAACGATAAGGCCGGCTCTATGCTGAACCTGCTGCGTTGGGTATCGGCCCGTTCTATCAAGGAAACATTTGTACCGCCTGTAGATTACCGTTACCCATTCTTAGGCGAGAATAAGTAACAAACCTATAGTTTAAGGTAAAGGGCCATACTCTCCGGAGCGTGGCCCTTTGTTTTGTTATATCTGTATTTAGATATGTTACACAATGGCCAAAGGTGAGATAAATCATACTTTTTACACCAATTTACAAGCAACTTATACTTTTGATTGTTGGCTATTTATCCCTAATTTTGCTCCCAAATTTCAAGAAAGAATTACAACTTTATGGAAACTACTGTAAATCAGTACTTACCGTCTGACTACCTGCCAATTTTAATACAATTTGCAGCTGCCCTGGGTTTTGTGATTTTCGCATTGGTGGCAACGCATATGCTGGGACCTAAGCGTAGCAGTGCTGTAAAAGACGCTGCCTGGGAAAGTGGTATCGAGTCGGTAGGTGACGCGCGTACGCCAATCTCTTACAAATACTTCATGACGGCCATCCTTTTCGTGCTTTTTGATGTGGAAATCATCTTTATGTACCCTTGGGCGGTTAACTTCAGAGAGTTTGGTGTAGATGGTTTCCTGCAGATGCTTCTATTCCTTGGCCTGTTAATGTCGGGCTTCTTCTACGTGCTGAAGAAGGGTATTCTGAAGTGGGAATAGATTAAACTTTTACAAGAACAATATTGTTAGAGCAAAGGGCCAAAACAGGCCATTTTGTACAACAAAATTCAACTCTGAAATGAGCGATTCTAATAATACAGATATAAAAATGGCAGATGCCCCGGAAGGTTATATCGGTGCGGGCTTTTTTGCAACATCCTTTGAAAAAGTAATTGGTCTGGCCCGTGCAAACTCGCTTTGGCCTTTGCCTTTTGCTACATCTTGCTGCGGTATCGAGTTTATGGCTACCATGGGCTCGCATTACGATATTTCACGTTTCGGTTCTGAACGACCTAGCTTCTCGCCTCGCCAGGCAGATATCCTGCTGGTAATGGGAACTATAGCTAAGAAAATGGGACCGGTTGTAAAGCAGGTGTATGAGCAGATGTCAGAGCCGCGCTGGGTAGTAGCTGTTGGTGCCTGTGCTTCGTCAGGTGGTATTTTCGATACTTACTCTGTGTTACAGGGTATCGACCGTGTAGTACCAGTTGATGTGTATGTACCTGGTTGCCCGCCACGTCCGGAGCAGATTTTGGATGGACTGATGCGTGTGCAGGATCTAGCTAAAAACGAATCACTTCGCCGCCGCAACTCTCCAGAATATCAGGCTCTTTTAGAATCTTACAATATTAAATAAGCATCATGGAGCTTACGAACGAAAACGTACTCGGTAAGATCATCGAACAGTTTGGGGAAGAGAACATCACGGATGCAGTAAATCCGGATGGCATCATGACGTTCCAGACGAACCGCCAGACCATTCATGAGCTGATAAAATACCTGCGCGACGATGAGAAGTTGCAGATCAGTTTCCTGACCACGATGTGCGGTATTCATTACCCGGAGCAAAAAGACAGAGAGCTTTGCATGATGTACCAGCTGCATAGCCTGCGTCATAATTACCGTCTTCGCATTAAGGTATACTTCCCGATCTCGGACCCGGTAATGCCTACCCTGACGGACCTTTACGCTACTGCCAACTGGATGGAGCGCGAAGCTTACGACTTCTACGGCATTGTATTCGCTGGTCACCCGAACCTTATCCGCATCCTGAATGTGGAAGACATGGAGTACCACCCGATGCTGAGACAATATCCGCTGGAAGATCAGACAAGAGAAGATAAAGTAAACACGTTTTTCGGACGTTAAGCCAGTACTGTCGCCCTTTTATACCTGGCGGCTATACTTTAGAAGCATATTATGGCTACTGAAACTAAAACAGTTGAACTTGATGGATTAGACCAGTTCCGCGAGAACCTGGATCTGAAACTACAAGATAAACATAACGAGAACTTAACCACGCTGAACCTGGGGCCCACGCACCCGGCTACGCATGGTATTTTCCAGAACATCCTGCAGATGGATGGTGAGAAGATCGTGGACGCTGTGCCAACGATCGGATATATTCACCGTGCATTTGAGAAGATAGCAGAGCGTCGTCCGTTCTACCAGATCACGCCGCTTACCGACCGCATGAACTACTGCTCATCTCCTATCAATAACATGGGATATCACATGACGGTAGAAAAGCTGCTCGGTATAGAGATACCGAAGCGTGCGCAATACATCCGTGTGATCATGATGGAGCTGGCCCGTATTTCGGACCACCTGATCTGTAACTCTATCCTGGGTGTGGACTCTGGTGCGTTTACCGGCTTCCTGTACGTGATGCAGGAGCGTGAGCATATCTATGACATTTACGAAGAAGTTTGCGGTGCCCGCCTGACTACGAACATGGGTCGTATCGGTGGCATGGAACGCGACCTTTCTCCGAAGGCATTGTACCTGATCGGTGAGTTCCTGAAGCGCTTCCCTAAAGTATGGGCAGAGTTCGAGAAAATGCTTACCCGCAACCGTATCTTCGTTGACAGAACTACGGATGTTGGAGCTATCTCAGCAGAGCGTGCCTTGAGCTACGGCTTTACTGGTCCTAACCTGCGTGCTGCCGGTGTGGATTATGATGTTCGTGTAATGAACCCATACTCTTCTTATGAAGATTTCGATTTCGAAATTCCAGTAGGAAGCAAAGGCGATACTTACGACAGATTCCTGGTTCGTAACGCTGAAGTATGGGAAAGCTTAAAGATCATCGAGCAGGCGTACAAAAACCTGCCGGAAGGTTCTTACCACGCAGATGCGCCTCATTACTACTTACCTCCAAAGCAGGAAGTATACCGCAACATGGAAGCCCTGATCTATCACTTTAAAATTGTGATGGGTGAGATTGACGCTCCGGTTGGTGAAGTATACCATTCAGTAGAGGGTGGTAACGGTGAACTTGGCTTCTACCTGATATCTGATGGTGGCCGCACACCTTACCGTCTACACTTCCGTCGTCCTTGCTTTATTTATTACCAGGCTTATACTGAGATGATCAAAGGTGGTCAGCTGGCTGATGCTATCCTGACACTGAGTAGCCTGAACGTTATTGCCGGCGAGCTCGACGCTTAATACATTTAACATTTACCATTTAACATTGATCAGTGATCAATGACATAAATAAAATGGCAGAGACTATAAACGAAGTAAAGTTTTCTGATGCAGGCATGGCCGAGATCCAGCGCTACATCAGCCATTACCCAGAAGGACGTCAGAAATCCGCTATTCTACCTATCATGCACGTGGCACAGGCAGAATTTGGCTGCTGGCTGAGCCCACAGGTAATGGATAAAATTGCCGAAATCCTGAACATTCAGCCGATCGAAGTATACGAGGTGGCTACGTTCTACACTATGTTCAACCTGAAGCCGGTTGGCAAGCACGTGCTGGAAGTATGCCGTACAGGCCCTTGCTGCCTGCGTGGCGCTGACCAGATGATCGACATGATCAAGGAGAAGCTGAACATTGAAGAAGGTGAAACAACTGCCGACGGTATGTTTACCCTGAAGCCGGTAGAATGCCTTGCTTCATGTGGCACAGGCCCGATGCTGCAGGTGCGCGAAACGTATTACGAAAACCTGGACTCAGAAGAAAAGCTGGACCAGTTCCTGGAGACACTGCGCAACACCGAGGTAGAAACACCTTATCATCAGAAGTAATTTTTGACTAACAAAGTAGCGTGCAAGTATAAAAGCCGCTGCTGAGTTATATATCCTGCTACAATGGGAATTAAAATATTAACCGAACATATAAACGTACCAGGCATCGAGACCCTGGAAGTATATCGTAAGCATGGCGGCTACCGCTCGGTAGAAAAAGCCCTGAAAACGATGACTCCGGACGAGGTGGTGGAAGAAGTGAAAACATCAGGCCTGCGTGGTCGTGGTGGTGCCGGCTTCCCTACTGGTATGAAGTGGAGCTTCCTGGCTAAACCAGAAGGTATTCCGCGTTACCTAGTTTGCAACGCCGATGAGTCTGAGCCCGGAACTTTCAAGGACCGTGTGTTCATGCAGAAAAATCCGCATGCATTGATTGAAGGTATGATCACGTCGAGCTACGCGCTGGGTGCGAACACATCTTATATCTATATCCGTGGCGAGTTGATGTTTGTGCTGCGCATACTGGAGAAAGCTATTGCAGAAGCATATGCAGCCGGTTTGCTGGGCAAAAACATACTTGGCTCTGGCTACGACCTGGACCTGCACGTAGCTCCGGGTGGTGGCGCTTATATCTGCGGTGAAGAAACTGCATTGCTGGAATCATTGGAAGGTAAGCGTGGTAACCCACGTAACAAGCCACCATTCCCGGCTGTGAAAGGTTTGTTTGCTTCACCAACGGTAGTGAACAACGTGGAATCTATCGCTTCTGTGCCCTGGATAGTGAACAACGGTGGTGCGGAGTATGCGAAGATCGGTATCGGTAGAAGTACAGGTACCAAACTGATCTCCGCCAGCGGTAACATCAACAACCCGGGCGTTTACGAGATTGAGCTGGGTGTTCCGGTTGAAGAATTCATTTATTCTGACGAATACTGTGGCGGTATCTGGAAAGGCAAGCAACTAAAGGCAGTAGTACCGGGTGGTTCTTCTGTTCCGATTCTGCCTGCTAATCTTATACTTAAAACTGCTGCCGGCGAAGATCGCCTGATGTCTTATGAGTCACTATCTGACGGTGGTTTTATAAGCGGTTCGATGCTGGGTTCTGGTGCATTTATAGTTTTTGATGAAGACCAGTGCATTGTGCGTAACACGTGGAACTATGCAAGATTCTATCACCATGAGTCTTGTGGCCAGTGTAGCCCATGCCGTGAAGGTACAGGCTGGATGGAAAAAGTATTACACCGCATCGAGTATGGCCACGGTCATCAGCAGGATATAGACCTGTTGGTAAGTGTAGCCAAGCAAATTGAAGGTAATACGATCTGTCCGCTTGGCGATGCAGCAGCATGGCCGGTAGCCAGTGCTATCCGTCATTTCCGTGAGGAGTTCGAGTGGCACATCAGGCATCCGAAAGAAGCAACTTTGCCGGGTGCTGTGTACAGAGGCCAGCTTGCAGAAATTACAGCTTAAGAAAATTTACCCGCTATAGTTTGGCGGATTAAAAAAGCACGATTTATAGTTGTGCATCAATACAGAAATTAAAATGGCTAAAATAACATTCGATGGCATTGAGGTAGAGGTAGAAGATGGAACTACCATTCTTCAGGCTGCCAGAAAAATTGGGGGCAGTGTAGTGCCGCCTGCCATGTGTTACTATACTCCACTTAAAGGTAGTGGCGGTAAGTGCCGTGTGTGCCTTGTAAAAGTAACGCAGGGTTCTGCCAAAGATCCACGCCCTATGCCTAAACTGGTTGCTTCGTGTATTACGCCGGTACAGGATGGCATGGTGGTAGAAAATACGACTAACGAAGACGTACTGAACGCCCGTAAAGGCATCGTGGAAATGCTGTTGATCAACCACCCGCTGGATTGCCCTATCTGCGACCAGGCCGGTGAGTGTAACCTGCAGGACCTTTCTTACGAGCATGGTGTAAATGCTACGCGTTACGAAGAAGAGCGCCGTACTTTCAATAAAGTAGACTTAGGTCCTTACATCCAGCTGCACATGTCGCGTTGCATTCTGTGCTACCGTTGTGTGTATACTGCTGACCAGATTACTCCGGAGCGTGTGCATGGTGTATTAGGCCGTGGTGATGCTGCTGAGATCGGTACTTACATTGAGAACGTGATCGATAACGAATTCTCTGGTAACGTGATCGATGTGTGCCCTGTTGGTGCGCTTACAGACAAGACATGGCGCTTTAAAAACCGTGTTTGGTTTACGAAGCCGTTGGATGCACACCGCGATTGCCCTACCTGCTCAGGTAAAGTAACGCTTTGGACACGTGGCGAAGAAGTATTGCGTGTAACAGCCCGCAAAGATCAGTACAGCGAGGTAGAAGAGTTTATCTGTAACACCTGCCGTTTCGATAAGAAGGAAACCAAAGACTGGACAATTGAAGGCCCACGCCATATCGAGCGTAGCTCAGTTATCTCGGCTAACCATTACGAACTGCCGGTTCTGAACGTGCCAATTGTACCAAACTTACCAAGTTCTACTAAGAAAAAGCTGCCACAGCACTAACATATGGAGTCTGTAGACCTAATCTATAAAGCCATTTACATACTGGTAATTTTCGGTATCACACTACTGATCGCTACCTACTCAACTTACTTTGAGCGTAAAATAGCGGCCTTTATCCAGGACCGTGTTGGTCCGAACCGTGCAGGTCCGTTTGGTTTGCTGCAGCCGCTTGCCGATGCCGGTAAACTATTCTTCAAAGAAGAATTTATCCCTGCAAAAGCAAATAAGGCCCTGTTTATACTTGGTCCGGGTATAGCCATGCTGGTAGCAACTATGTCGAGTGCGGTAATTCCGTTTGGCGATATGCTTATAGTTGGTGGCCGCGAAATATGGCTGCAGGCTATTGAAGTAAACATCGGGGTGCTTTATGTATTTGGTATTGTATCGCTGGGGGTTTATGGTTTGATGATCGGTGGATGGGCTTCTAACAACAAATTCTCGTTGCTGGGCGCTATACGTGCGGCTTCTCAGAACATCAGTTACGAACTGGCCATGGGTCTGTCGCTTATCGCTATCCTGATGATGACAGGTTCGCTTTCGTTAAGAGAGATTGCAGAGCAGCAGCAGGGCTTTAACTGGAATATCTGGTATCAGCCGCTTGGCTTTATCATCTTCCTGGTATGTGCTTTTGCTGAAACCAACCGTACGCCATTCGACTTACCAGAATCCGAAGCAGAACTTATTGGTGGTTACCACACTGAGTATGGCTCCATGAAACTGGGTATGTACCTTTTTGCAGAGTATATCAACATCTTTGTGGCATCGGCTGTAATGGCAACTTTATACTTTGGTGCTTACAACTTCCCGTTCATGGTGGAGCTGGAAGCATGGTTAGCCAACGCACTTGACAACGCTGTAACGGCAAATAACATCGTGACTCTTTTAGGAGTCGGAGTGATGTTTGCGAAGATATTCCTGTTCATTTTCTTCTTTATGTGGGTTCGCTGGACGCTTCCGCGTTTCCGCTACGACCAACTAATGAAGCTGGGCTGGCAGATCCTGATTCCGCTTGCAATACTGAATGTAGTATTGACTGGTGGCGCAATTCTGCTGAAAGACACTTTATTTTAAACTATAGTACCGAAATCTGATTGTTATACTATAAAGTATAGCTGATCATAACGGAGACAAGATATAATGGAACCATTATCAAATAGAAGCAAGAAAGTGCAGAAGCGCGAGATGACCTTTGCTGAAAGGGCTTATCTTCCGGCTATTGCACAAGGCTTGGGCATTACATTAAAACACTTCTTTAAGAAGAAGGCAACTATAAATTACCCTGAGCAAACGCGTGAACGCAGCGATATCTGGCGTGGCCTGCACGTGCTAAAGCGCGATGAGAATGGCGCCGAGCGTTGCACTGCCTGCGGACTTTGCGCCGTTGCCTGCCCTGCAGAAGCTATTACCATGATTGCTGGAGAGCGTAAGGCTGGCGAAGAGCATCTGTATCGTGAAGAAAAGTATGCAGTTACTTATGAAGTAAATATGCTGCGTTGCATCTTCTGTGGTCTGTGCGAAGAAGCCTGCCCAAAGGCTGCCATCTTCCTGCAGGATGATAAAATTGCCCCAGCCCGCTACGAGCGCGACGAATTTATTTATGGCAAAGACCGACTGGTAGAGCCGTTAAAAACAACTGAAACGAAATAATCCCATGACGGAGAATCTGTTCTATTTTCTGGCTTCGCTTACATTGCTTTGCGCCCTGATGGTTGTGATATCTAAAAACCCGGTGCACAGCATTATTTTCCTGATCATTACCTTCTTCACCATTTCAGGGCACTATGTGCTGTTAAATGCGCAGTTCCTGGCAGCAGTAAACATCATTGTTTACGCCGGTGCAATCATGGTATTGTTCCTATTCGTGATCATGTTCCTGAACATCAGCAAGAATGAAAGGGACCTTAAAACATCTGCACTTACTAAAATCTCCGGAACTATAGCTGGCGGTATGTTATTCGTGGTGATGATCGCGGCCTTGAAAGATGCTGAAGTAGCTGGCTACAACGCTGAGAACTATAACTCACAGATCGGTATGGTGGAAAACCTTGGTAAGGTGTTATTTACGCAGTACCTGTTGCCTTTCGAGTTAGCCTCTGTGCTGTTCCTGGTTGCCATGGTTGGTGCCGTAATGTTAGGTAAGAAAGAAACCGGAGAAAGACACTTCTAATCCGAAAACTTATAAAGTATAAAAGGGCTGCAATTTTATAGTTGCAGCCCTTTTTTGTTTCTATTTTGTCATCTCGACGCAAGGAGAGATCTATCTTAAATCTTAATTAGATTTCTCGCTACACTCGAAATGACAATTGGTTTATACTTTACTCAACTATAAACTCTACTTCCAGAATCTCAGAATGGCCTTTGTCATCATCTGAAATGGCAATGACTTTATACTTTCCGGGCTTCACTCCTTTCTCAACTACCAGCGATTCTACTTTACCGATGTAGGTTCCCCCTTTCTTATCGGTAATTTTTTCAGCTTTTGCGATTACAGGTTTATCCTGAGAAGTAGCCTTAGGTAGATCTGCTAAAGGAATATAGCCAACATAGCTCCCGAGTACTTCTCCGTCCTGAATAGCATCTGGTGCACTTTCTACAGATGCCGTAAAGAAAAGCTTCTCATCCAAAACATAAGCACCTGAAAAACCAGCCTGGTAACCTTGCAGAGAAGGAAGTTTAGCAAAGTATAACGCAGGCGCAGGAAGTGGCTTACCTTCAAACAGAAAAGAATTGAAGTCTGATAGCTCAAAAGTAAGTACCAGGTTTCCGGCTTTGTTTAATGCACGTTGCAGCAGGTATACTTTGTCTTCTGAGAAGTCAAGGCCTTCAATGTTCAGCAGTTCTTCACCTACAACAGACTTGTTTTTCTGAAGTGTATTAAACAACTCTTTCAGATCGATCACTTTTACAACAGCTTTCTCAGCAACTATAGGCAACTCAACCAAATAAGCTTTATTCCGGACTTCCGAAGAGCCGGAGCCAAGTGTAAACAGGTAACTTTTATTTTTATACTTAAAGGTTGTTAAGCTTTCCAGGTCAGGTTTCAGCGGTTTTGGGATGCGGCCCTTCTTAAAATCAGCGGTATCGAAAAGCTCATACTTAGCTACCTGATTATAGTTCTTATCCAGCTGGTATAAAAAAGGGGTATCGTCGCCGATGATGTAAAAGCCTTCAGAAGTTGCTTCTATACCTGAGCCGGACGGAATATCCTTGTAAAAATGTTTCGCCGTTATAGTTGCTGATGGCTTCGTACTTTCCATTTCGGTAGCATCAACCCTTTTCTTTTTATCAGTCATATCACAACTCTGGGTACATAAACTCACTAATAACAAACAACTCCATAAGAAGCTACTGGCATAATACGTACGCCTTTTGTACTTTCTATTCATACTTGGTTTGTTGCAAATTGCATTTCAAATTACCAGGTTTTGGCTTAAAACAGCAGCCGTTATACCAGCAACATCAGCCGCACCTATAACTATACCCCTACGCAAGCGCAAGTACAAAGTATAAATCGCTGCTTCCTCACTGAAGTATAAAATAGCTTAAAATCAAAATTTCAGGGCTTTTTTAAGGCATTACAGGGGTTTATTAACCCTGTAAAGTATATAACTCAGTTTATAGTTGGCAGGTGTTAAGAAGTATGGAAATATGTTATGGATATTTAAGAAATCGGGATAACTTTGCGGCACGAAATATTGGATTATACTTTAATAGTAGGACTACGTTCGGACTACACAGAAAATGAACCAGATACCTGAAATTATCAGAACCATTCCGCTGGAATATTACCTGTTCTTTAGCACCGCTCTTTTTGCCATTGGCGTAATCGGCGTACTTACCAGACGCAATGCCATTATCATCTTTATGTGCGTGGAGCTGATGCTAAATGCTGTAAACGTATTACTTACAGCACTTTCTGCTTACCGCGCAGACGCCAATGGGCAGGTTTTCGTGTTTTTCATTATGGCTGTGGCCGCTGCCGAAGTTTGCGTTGGCCTGGCAATTATAGTAATGATCTACCGTAACATACGCTCTACGGACGTGCAATTGCTGAACCACCTGAAGTGGTAAGCCCCGAAATCTAATCTACAATAGCTTAACTTAATACAAATTAGATGCAAGAGATTGTAATGCCCTTCAATAACCAGGCGATGGCACTGCTCTGTTTGCTCATTCCGCTGCTGCCTCTGATCGGCTTTATCGTGAACGGGCTTGGCAACAGGAAGCTCGCAAAGGGTATGGTAAGTTTAATAGGTTGCGGCACCGTGCTGGCTTCCTTCCTTATCTCGGTATACCTTTTCCTTGATTTTACGGCCAATGGCAGCCGCCCTTACACCGTAGATTTCTACAACTGGATCTCGGTAGGTGACATGCAGATCGGTTTCTCGTTCCTGATTGACCAGCTGACCCTGCTAATGATGCTGATGGTAACCGGTATCGGTTTCCTGATTCACCTGTACTCAGCCGGCTACATGAGCCACGACGAGAACTTCGGTAAGTTCTTCGCTTTCATTAACCTGTTCATGTTCTCGATGTTATTGCTTGTAATGGGCTCTAACTACGTGATGATGTTCGTGGGTTGGGAAGGTGTAGGACTTTGCTCTTACCTGCTGATCGGTTTCTGGAACAAGAACACCAACTATAACAATGCCGCCAAGAAAGCCTTCGTGATGAACCGTATCGGTGACTTAGGCTTCCTGTTAGGTATATTCCTGATCTTTATCACATTCAGTTCGGTTAGCTACCCGCAGGTTTTTGCTGAAGCTGCCCGCTACACCGGTGGTATCGACTCTACTGTAATGATCGCGATTACCTTGCTGCTGTTTGTAGGTGCGATGGGTAAAAGTGCTCAAATTCCGTTATTTACCTGGTTACCGGATGCGATGGCGGGTCCTACGCCGGTTTCGGCCCTGATACACGCGGCAACCATGGTTACAGCTGGTATTTACATGGTACTTCGCTCGAATGTGCTGTATGTACTGGCTCCTACAACTATGGAAGTAATTGCTATAGTTGGTATTGCAACCGCATTACTTGCTGCAACTATAGGTTTGGCGCAAAACGATATTAAAAAGGTACTGGCTTACTCAACTGTCTCGCAGTTAGGTTACATGTTCCTGGCACTGGGCGTGATGGCGTTTGATTCGTCTATCTTCCACGTACTGACACACGCATTCTTCAAGGCGCTTCTGTTCTTAGGTGCTGGTTCAGTTATCCACGCTATGAGCAACGAACAGGATATCCGTTACATGGGTGGCTTACGCAAGTATCTACCGATTACCTTCCTGACCTTCCTGATCGGTACACTGGCAATTGCCGGTATTCCGCCGTTTGCTGGTTTCTTCTCTAAAGATGAGTTGCTGGCGCACGTTTGGGAACATAATAAACTGATGTGGGGACTTGGTCTGCTGACTTCGTTCATGACCTCATTCTACATGTTCCGCCTGGTGTTCCTAACGTTCTTCGGAACTTTCCGCGGCACTGAAGCTCAGAAACACCACCTGCACGAATCACCTATTTCTATGACATTGCCATTGATCGTGCTGGCTATACTTTCAACTATAGGTGGATTCCTGGGGATTCCGGCTGTGTTTGGCGAGAACCTGCACGTGCTGCAAAACTACCTGGCCCCTATTTATGGTTACGCGCAGGTTGCTAATGCTGCGGCGGTTGCCCCACTTCACATCGATCACGCTACAGAATGGATGCTGATGGGTATATCGGTAGCGGTGGCTGTGGTTGCAATCATCCTGGCTTATGTACTATATGTAAGCAAAAAGCAGGTTCCTGCAGCAGAAGGCACCAAGCTTTCTCCTATCCACAACCTGATTTACAACAAGTATTACATCGACGAATTATACAACGCTATCATCGTTCGCCCGATCATGTGGTTCTCTTCTATCTTCCACAAAGTGTTTGATGTGGTGATAGTAGATGGTGTTGTGAATGGTGTAGGTAAGTTTGTAGTACAGAGCAGCCGCACACTTCGCTTTGCTCAAAGCGGTGCTATCGGGTTTTACATCCTGATCATGGTGGTAAGCATTGCTCTGATTCTGTTTTTAAATTTCTTTATCGGATAAGGTTCTTAGAAGATGATAACAGCTCTTTTACTTTTCTGGCCTGCCTTAGCTGCACTTCTGGTGCTGCTGATTAAAGGACAAGGTGCCAAGAAAGTGGCTTTTGTGGCAGCTTTAGTTGAGTTTGCCATTGCTATAGTTGCAACTACAGGTTTTGATGCGGGTAGCGGTGCTATGCAGCACGAACTTAATTTGCCTTGGGTAGAAAATGCCGGTATCGGTTTCCATATCGGTATGGATGGTATCAGCTTACTGATGGTGTTGCTGACCACTTTCCTGGTTCCACTGATTATACTTTCGGCCTTTAAGCACGACTATAAGAACCCGAACACGTTTTATGCGCTGATCCTGTTCATGCTGACCGGCCTTATCGGTGTGTTTGTAGCACTGGATGCATTTGTGTTTTACTTCTTCTGGGAGGTTGCCCTTATCCCGATCTACTTTATTGCCGCGATCTGGGGTGGCGTTAATCGCATTGCGGTTACGTTCAAGTTCTTTGTGTATACCATCTTCGGTTCGCTTTTCATGCTGGCCGCTTTTGTATACTTATACTTCAAGACAACAGGTACAGGTATAGCCAACCACTCATCTGATGTGCAGGCTTTCTACCAACTGGCGTTAAGTGCAGAGTCGCAGAGCTGGATCTTCTGGTTCCTATTTATTGCCTTCGCTATTAAAATGCCGGTATTCCCATTCCATACATGGCAGCCTGATACTTATACTGAGTCGCCTACACAGGCTACGATGTTGCTTTCAGGTATCATGTTGAAAATGGGTATTTACGGTGTGCTTCGTTGGTTATTGCCGGTTGTACCGATGGGCGTGAGCCAGTGGGATGAACTGGTACTTATACTTTCTATCATCGGCATCGTTTACGCATCTGTTATCGCTATCCGACAGCACGACCTGAAACGCCTGATCGCTTATTCATCTATCGCACACGTTGGCCTTATTGCAGCGGGTATCTTTACCCTGAACGAGCAAGGTTTACAAGGTGGTGTTATCCAGATGCTGAGCCACGGTATTAATGTTACCGGTCTGTTCTTCATCATCGACATTATCTTCAGCAGAACAAATACCAGAGAGATCACCAGCCTGGGTGGTATCACGCAGAATGCAAAAGCACTTTCGATCTTCTTCATGATCCTGTTGCTGGGTTCTGTGGCGCTGCCGCTTACAAACGGTTTCGTGGGTGAATTCCTGCTGCTGTCTGGTGTGTATCAATACAATGCTTGGTTTGGCGCAGTGGCTGGCTTAACAATTATACTTGGTGCGGTTTATATGCTGCGCATGTTCCAGGGTGTGATGTTCGGTACAAAGTCTGAGTATACAGAAGCTTTCACCGATCTTACATTCAACGAAAAAGCTGTACTGATCCCGCTGGTAATTATGGTGTTCTGGATCGGTTTGTTCCCGAATACATTCCTGAGCATCTCAGAGCCAGCCGTGATGAACCTGCTGACGATCATTAACCGCTAATTAACAGGAAATACGACGACATGACCTCGATCATACTTCTTTCAGTTTTTGGCATCGTTAACCTATTTGTAGGTTTCCTGAAGTCTAAGAAAATATTATTGCCGCTGGCCCTGCTGTTTCTGATAGTGGTGTTTGGCACGAACCTGCTGGGCTGGAACAATACTCAGACCTACTTCAACAACATGCTCACCATCGACAATTATGCGGTGGCATTTACGGGTATTATGGTGTTAACTACGCTGCTTATACTTCCCTTCTCTCAAAGCTATATTGATAAGGAAGACGATAACCTGGCAGAATATTACTCTATCCTGCTGTTCTCGCTGGTTGGTGCCATTATGATGGTGGCCTATGAGAACATGATCATGCTGTTCATTGGTATTGAGATCCTTTCGATTGCGATGTATGTGTTGGCAGGTAGCAACAAACGCAGCCTGCGCTCTAACGAAGCAGCCCTGAAATACTTCCTGATGGGTTCGTTCTTTACAGGTGTATTGCTGTTTGGTATTGTGCTGATCTATGGTGCAACGGGTACGTTCAACATCACGGAGATTTCTGCTGCCAATGTAATGGAAGATGGTACAACCAACACCATGTTCACACTTGGCTTGCTGATCCTGGTAATTGGTATCTCGTTTAAAATTGCAGCTGCTCCTTTCCACTTCTGGACTCCGGACGTTTATGAAGGTACTCCTACCCTGTTCACAACGTTCATGGCGACTGTTGTGAAGACTGCTGGTGTGGCGGCTTTCTATAAATTGATGCATGCTGCTTTCGGCGCGTCGTTTACAGCCTGGTTCCCAACACTGATTGCTATTACAGTCTTAACACTGGTAGTTGGTAACATTGGTGCGGTAATTCAGCCAAGTGTAAAGCGTATGCTGGCCTATTCATCAATCTCACATGCTGGTTATCTGCTGATGACGCTGGTTGCTTTCAATGACCTTTCTGAGAACGCGATCTTCTTCTATTCCCTGTCTTATGCTGTGGCTTCAGTTATGTCGTTTGGTGTACTGAAACTGGTATCGGATGAGCGCCATGATGAAACATTTGCAGCCTTTAACGGCTTAGGCAAGACAAATCCGCTACTGGCTTTTGTCATGACAGTATCAATGCTATCCTTAGCTGGTATTCCGCTTACCGCTGGTTTCTTTGCGAAGTTCTTTGTGTTCTCAGCGGTAGTTTCAACCGGTAATTTGATGTGGCTGGTAGTGCTGGCTGTTATATTGGCAGCTGTTGGTATCTACTACTACTTTAAAGTGGTAATTGCCATGTACCTGCAGCCTGCCGGCGAAAACACGAAAGTACCTGTTAGCAGCTTTGCAGCTTTAGTGTTGATCATCTGTACTATACTTACCATCCTATTTGGTATAGCCCCAAGTTTAGTGAGTAATATGCTGTAATCAGAAACTATAAAATAAGGAAAGGCTGCTCTGAAAAGGGTAGCCTTTTTTGTTACCTGTAATCAGCAAACTTATTCTATATCAGGCAAGTACAAGTATAAACAAGCCTTATTACTATGATCAGCTTTGGTTTATACTTCAACATATTCTTGCCTATACTTCTGTTGTTTACCAACTGCAACGGACAGGCAAAACAGGACGAGCAAACACTAAATACACAGAATGGAGACAGGGTTGGCGGCCCCTGCGAAACCTGTGAAATGATATATGTTGGGATGTCTGAAACTATAAATGCCACAGACACAAGTGCAGGCTGGCAATTACCGGGACCAAAGCTGATTGTAACAGGCACAGTATACAAGGCAGACAAGAAAACCCCGGCTCCTGACATTATACTTTACTACTGGCAAACAGATAATAAAGGAATTTATGCAGACAAGGAAGGTTTAGACCCAAAAGCAAGAAGGCATGGCTACATCCGGGGCTGGGTAAAAACTGATAAGAATGGCAAGTATACCATCTACACCAACCGACCAGCCTCCTACCCTAACAGTAATGCACCTGCTCACATCCATATACTGGTGAAAGAACCAACACTAAAAAACGAGTATTACATCGACGACATCATGTTTTCTGATGACCCTCTTTTGCCTAAAGGAACAAGAGATGCCAGTGAAGTGAAAGGCGGCAGTGGGGTGGTGAAAGTTACCAAACAGAATGGAGTGCAGCAGGCTACAAGAGATATTATACTTGGGTCGAATATTGAGAGCTATCCTAGGCAGAAGTAAAAGTTGACACAGTGAGTTTATTGTAGCCGCTGGTCTAACCACCCCTGGCCCCTCCTTGTCTAAGGCGGGGAGCTTTCACTGTCATTGCTACTTCAAAGGCTATAGTTCAATAGTTGCTGATTCAACACCCCTATAGTCCCCTCAAGGGGACACTCCTGCCTTTGCTAGTTCACCAGCTATCGTTCTATAGTTAGTGATATAGGGCAGGATAGGTTTTAACCTGTCCCTACGAAACTATACTACTGGAAAAGCTATGCAACTACAGCATCTCCAACTATAAGTTCAGTAGCTATCAAACGATTACAGTCTTTGGGTTGAGCGCCTTTGATTTGTTGCGGTGCCGCAGGCAATCCGACGTAGGAGGATAGCTTCAAATCAACAGCGCGATGCCCGAAGACGAGGCCCTGCGGCCGTGAGCGCACCAAAGCAAACTATAAAACTGTAGGTGATTAGAGCTCTCAGGATTAGAGATAGCTATAGAAAGATAGCTTAATTCAAGTTACAGGGAGCTTCAACTATAGGACAATTAAGATTTCTCGGCTTCGCTCGAAATGACAGGTAGTTAATCCTAACAAAAAAGCCTGTAACATAACTGCTACAGGCTTTTGCTTATACTTTATAGTTATAATTACTTTCCTTGCGGAGTGGTAACGTTTCTCATTCTTATATGCAATTCATCTAACTGAGCATCGGAGATCGGAGATGGAGCATCTATCATTACATCGCGGCCAGAGTTATTTTTCGGGAAAGCAATATAATCGCGGATAGAATCAGAACCACCAAAAATAGAGCAAAGTCTGTCGAAGCCGAAGGCGATACCACCATGCGGCGGCGCACCGTACTCAAATGCCTCCATCAGGAAGCCGAACTGTGCTTTTGCTTCGTCGTTAGAGAAGCCTAACAGACGGAACATCTGTTCCTGCAAACGGCGGTCGTGGATACGGATAGAGCCACCGCCTACTTCCACACCATTAATAACCATATCATACGCATTCGCACGGATATCGCTTGGGCGGTCATCGATCAGCTCCAGGTCTTCCGGCTTAGGAGAAGTGAACGGATGGTGCATAGCATGGAAACGACCCATTTCTTCATCCCACTCCAGTAGTGGGAAGTCTACAACCCACAGCGCAGAGAAGGTATCTTTATCGCGTAAGCCAAGCTGCGATCCCATTTCCAGGCGAAGCTCGTTCAAAGCTTTACGGGTTTTGTCTTTGCCACCGGCAAGTATAAGCAGCAAATCGCCCGGCTTCGCATTGAAGGCTCTTGCCCACTCCGCCAGGTCTTCCGGAGAGTAGAATTTATCGACCGATGATTTTACAGAGCCATCTTCATTAACACGCGCATAAACCAGGCCGGTAGCACCAATCTGCGGACGCTTCACAAAATCAGTCAGCTCGTCTAATTGCTTACGTGTATAGCTGGCAGCACCGGTTGCGTTTATACCTACCACCAGTTCAGCATCGTCAAACACTTTAAAGCCTTTGTTCTTAACCAGGTTATTTAGCTCTACAAACTGCATCCCGAAGCGTGTATCCGGCTTATCAGAACCATATAGGCGCATGGCATCTGCATAGGTCATACGAGCCAGTTTAGGTAGGCTTATACCTTTCACTTTCTGGAACAGGTGGTGGATCAGCCCTTCAAATGTGTTCAGGATGTCTTCCTGTGTTACAAACGAAAGCTCACAGTCTATTTGGGTAAATTCCGGCTGACGGTCGGCACGCAGGTCTTCGTCGCGGAAGCATTTCACGATCTGGTAATACTTATCAAACCCGGATACCATCAGCAGCTGCTTAAAAGTTTGCGGTGACTGCGGCAGGGCATAAAACTCACCGGGGTTCATGCGGCTTGGCACCACAAAGTCACGGGCACCTTCAGGCGTCGATTTGATCAGAACAGGTGTTTCTACTTCAATAAAGTAATGTCCATCAAGGTAATTGCGGGTTTCGCGCATCACGCGGTGGCGTAGCTCCAGGTTTCGGCGCACCGGGTTACGGCGCAGGTCCAGGTAACGGTACTTCATGCGCAGGTCATCGCCGCCATCCGTTTCATCTTCTATCAGGAAAGGAGGCAGTTTGGCAGCATTCAGTACTTCCAGCTTAATTACGCGCAACTCAATGGCACCAGTCGGTATCTTTTCGTTCTTAGATTCACGCTCTATAACTTTACCACGTACACGAATCACATACTCGCGTCCCAGCTCACGGGCCTGACCAAGAACAGCTTGTGCAGTCTGGCCTTCTTCAAAGCTAAGCTGTGTTATACCATAACGGTCGCGCAGGTCTATCCAGAGCATGCCGCCTTTGTCGCGCAGGCGCTGTACCCAGCCAGTCAGGATAACTTCTTCGCCTACATTATCAATTCGTAGTTCGCCGCAAGTATGAGTTCGGAGCATAGTAGTATTTCTAAGTATATATAGCGCAAAAGTAATAATTGTTACGATAGGTTGCAGCTAAAATAGCAGGAGCTTACCTGGATTCCGGAAAGTAAAAGTATACGCAGCAACTGCTATACAAGGTCGCTCACAACGCCTATAATATGTATGTCAGGTTCAACAAAGTATGAGCTGCTTATATAGTTAGTTTTCAAAGTATATTAATCACTAAGTATAAAGTAAGTTTGCTTCAATATCACACAATCATAAAACACTAATAATTAACCAGATACAACTACAACTATAGTTTGGTCGGGGACTTTTATAAGTATAACTGAGGTTTGTCGTGAAAAAGGTGGAGTTAGTATAGTTTATTTTGAATGAATGTATAGATTTATTTTATTTATATACAGTTATTTCACCTTAAAGTATAAACTATGGAGCTCGTAATAAAGAACCTCTCTAAAACCTACCCAAACGGAACACAAGCGCTCAAAAATATAAACCTCACTATTCCGAAGGGTATGTTTGGATTGCTTGGTCCAAATGGTGCCGGAAAATCATCATTGATGCGAACAATAGCTACCCTGCAGGAAGCCGATACTGGTAGTATAATGCTGGGTGACCTGGATGTGCTGCGTCAGAAAGAAGAGATGCGGAAGGTGCTGGGTTATCTGCCCCAGGAGTTCGGGGTTTATCCAAAAGTATCGGCCGAAGAAATGCTGGACCACTTTGCCGTTTTAAAAGGCATTAGCGATTCTAAAGAAAGAAAAGAAGTGGTAGCGGCGCTATTGCAACAAACCAACCTGTACGATGTGCGCAAGAAAAACCTGGGCGGGTACTCTGGTGGTATGAAGCAGCGTTTTGGTATTGCGCAGGCTTTATTAGGTAACCCTCAATTGATTATAGTTGATGAGCCTACCGCCGGCCTGGACCCTGCAGAGCGTAACCGTTTCCATAATTTACTGAGCGAGATCGGCGAGAACGTTATCGTTATACTTTCGACGCACATAGTGGAAGACGTAACCGACCTGTGCCGCAATTTTGCTATCATCAATAAAGGTGAGGTACTGCTTACCGGCGACCCGCTGGAAGTGATCAATAACCTGAACGGCCGCATCTGGCGCAAGTTTATCCATAAATCAGAACTGGCAGCGCACCAGGCACAATACGAAGTTATTTCATCACGCTTGTTTGCTGGTAAAACCATCATTCACGTGCTTAGCGATGTACAGCCAGGTATAGATTTCGAACCGGTACAACCAGACCTGGAAGATGTATACTTCAGCAAAATACATGAGGCAAGCCGCAGCGAAAAGCAGAATGAACAAGAACTAGTTGTGAATTAGAAGTTGGTCTGTATCCATTTCTAATTTTTAATTTCTGATTCATAATTAAGAAAAATCATGTTTAAAGAGATATTCCTGTTTGAGCTGAAGTACCGGATGAAGCGTCCGGCAACTTATATATACTTTGCTATCCTGTTCATGATGGCGTACATGGCTATGCTGGCAATTGGTGGTGCCTTTGGAGGTGGCGTAATAATTGGAGATGCCAGCGGCGGAAAAGTATATGCCAACTCTCCTTACCAGATCAACTGGATTGTAACGCTGCTGAGTTGGTTTGGTGTGCTGATCACTTGTTCTATGATGGGGACACCTATTTTTAGGGACTTCGAGCACAAAACGCATTCGCTGTATTATACCACACCCATCTCTAAGGCAGGCTATATTTTTGGCAGGTTTACAGGTTCGTTTCTGGTAACGCTGTTCGTGTTTATGGGTGTAGCGCTTGGTGCCATGTTTGCAACCATTATGCCTTGGATGGAGCCTGAAAAAGTGGGGCCATTTAACCTGATGTGGTACATCCAGCCATACTTAACTATCATCATTCCGAACCTGCTGCTAACAGGTGCTATCTTTTTTACACTGGCTACACTTACCCGAAGTGCGCTTTCAATCTATGTGGGAGGGGTTATCTTTTTAGTGCTGTATGGCATCTCCAGCAGCCTTACCAGTGACCTGGATAATGACTTTATTGCGAACCTGGTAGACCCAATGGGGGCATCTGCCATTTACTTAACGCAACGTTACTGGACAACCGCCGAGCGCAACACGCTCATGCTCCCTTTCAGTGAATACGTGATCATAAACCGGGCGCTCTGGGTAAGTATAGGCATAGCGTTGCTGGCTTTCTGTTATTATAAATTCAGCTTCTCGTTTGCAAATGCAGGTATAAAACTCTTCCGCCGCCGCAACAGCGCCGAAGCCGCCGGTGCATTTGTACCTTCAGAACGCTTACATCTACCTAAAGTATCGCAAAGCTTCTCGTTTAACCTGAGTCTAAAGCAGTATTTCAAGCTGAGCAAACTGGAGTTTAACGGCATCATCAAGAGCGTATACTTTATAGCTATCGTTACGGCCGGTATTATCTTCCTGTTTGTATCGGGGGCGCAGGTTGGTAAGATGTATGATACCAACACCTTCCCGGTTACGTCGCAGGTGGTAACGGTGCTGAACGGTACATTTGCCCTGTTCTTCCTGATCATCATTACCTTCTATTCTGGTGAGTTGGTGTGGCGCGAGCGCGATAACCGCATCAACCAGATCTACGATGCCCTGCCAATTCCGAACTGGGTACCATTTGCTTCTAAAATGACAGCCCTGATGCTGGTGCAGGTAGTGTTACTGTTCGTGATCATGATCTGCGGTATCATCATCCAGACGTTTAAGGGCTACTATAAGTATGAACTTGATGTTTACCTGCAGGGCCTGTTTGGCATTCAGTTGATCGATTACCTGTTGCTTTGCGTGCTGGCCATGCTGGTGCAGGTAATTGTGAACAATAAATTCATCGGCCACTTTGTGATGGTAGTATATTATTTGCTTAACATCTTTAAGGGTCAGCTTGGTTTTGAGCATACTTTGTACTCTTATAGTTCCGACACAGGCATTACTTACTCTGCCATGAATGGTTACGGGCACTTTGTATGGCCTTTTACCATCTACAAAATTTACTGGGGAGCATTTGCGCTGTTGCTGGCTATAGTTACAAGTATGCTTTGGTCGCGCGGTGCCGAAAACATGCTAAAGTGGCGCCTGAAACTGGCAAGCATGCAACTCACGAAATCTACTTTATTTGTAGCTGCTGCCGGGCTTATAATCTTCCTGATTACGGGTAGTTTTATTTTCTACAACACCAACATCCTGAATGAATACCGCACATCAGATGAACAGGAAGAGCGCCAGGCCAATTACGAGAAACTTTACAAGAAGTATGACGGCATAAAACAGCCCCGCATTACGGATGTAAACCTGAAGGTAGACATTTACCCACAGGAGCGCATTTTCGATTTTAAAGGTTACTTCTGGATCAAGAACACACACAACCAGCCAATAGATTCTATCCATATACTGGTTTCGGATGAGGCCGAAGTACGGAAGCTGGAATTTGAGAAGCCGGCAAAACTGGCTATGCATGACAAAAACTATGGCTACCGGATTTATAAGTTAACCAAATCAATGCAGCCCGGCGATTCGATGCGCCTGCACATGGACCTGCACTATGCTACCAAAGGTTTCCGTAACAGTGGCTCCAATACAGGTATAGTTTACAACGGTACATTTATCAACAGCGAGTATTTGCCTAAAATTGGCTACCAGTCAGGTATAGAGCTGAGCGAAGATGACTTGCGCAAAGAGCATGGACTGAAACCAAAGCCACGCATGGCCGATGTGAACGATTCTGTTGCCCGTATGAATACCTACATCAGCAAAGAAGCTGACTGGATAACGTTCGAAACTACTGTCAGCACTATCCCGAGCCAGATTGCGATTGCACCGGGTTATTTGCAGAAGGAATGGACAAAGAATGGCCGCCGCTATTTCCATTACAAAATGGATGCGCCTATACTTAACTTCTATTCTTTCCTGTCAGCTGATTACCAGGTGAAGAAAGACCACTGGAAAGGCAAAAATGGCCAGGATGTAGCTATTGAAATTTACTACCACAAAGGCCACGAGTATAACCTGGACCGCATGATAAAATCGGTAAAGAAATCACTGGATTACTTTACCGAAAACTTCAGCCCGTACCAGCACAAACAGGTGCGCATACTGGAGTTCCCGGGTTACCAAACCTTTGCTCAATCGTTCCCGAACACCATACCTTACTCTGAGGCCATTGGTTTTATAGCTGATGTAGACGATAAGGACCCAGAAGATGTGGATTACCCGTTTTATGTAACCGCGCACGAAGTGGCGCACCAGTGGTGGGCACACCAGGTGATAGGCGGCGATGTGCAGGGCTCGGTACTAATGTCGGAAACGATGAGCCAGTACAGTGCCCTGATGGTCATGAAGCATGAGTACGGCGAAGAAAGAATGAACAAGTTCCTGAAATACGAACTGAACTCTTACCTGCTTGGCCGCACTACAGAACGCAAGAAAGAGATGCCGCTTTATAAAGTGGAAAACCAGGGGTACATCCATTACCGAAAAGGCAGCGTGGTAATGTATGCTCTGGCAGATTATATAGGCGAAGAGAACCTGAACAAGGCGTTGCGGAAGTATATTCAGAAAGTGGGTTTCCAGCGAGCTCCTTATACCAATTCCATCGAGTTCATGAGCTATATCCGCGAGGCTACCCCAGACTCGCTGCAATACCTGGTAAAAGATATGTTCGAGAACATTACGCTGTACGAGAACAAGACTACAGATGCTACTTACAAAAAGCTGTCTGACGGCAAGTATAAAGTTACGTTTACGGTTGATGCTAAGAAACTATACGCCGACAGCCTGGGCACCGAATCTCCGGCCAAGATGAACGACTGGGTTGATGTTGGTGTGTTGGCCCGCCATAAAGTAGAAGGAAACTGGCAAGACAAACCGCTTTATATGAAGAAGCACAAACTAAAATCTGGTGTAAACAAGTTTGAGTTTATAGTTAATGAAAAACCAGAAAAAGCAGGAATAGACCCGCTGAACATACTGATAGACCGAAACCCGACCGACAATACCAAAAAAGTTACGGAAGGGTAACTAGAACCTATAGTTTAGTTTGAACACAGAAGCCATACCCTAACAAGTATGGCTTCACTTTTTGGTCGCTGATTATACTTCCAGAAGTGCTGTAATCGTTTCTCTATACTTGTTGTAAGTACGGAACGAAGTAACCTAACTGTTTACCAGCACAAACTTTTGGCAAAGAAATTGCACCACTTTGGCTTAGTTCCTGTTATTTGATCAATAATTTATAGCTTTGCCTACACAATCCATATGAACATGCGTTACCTAGCATTCTTAGTCATCATCCTTATAGCTGGCGTTGCCTTTGCTGCACCAAAACTTAAAAAGGTGAATATTACTAAAGAAATCAGCATCCTGTTACCGAAGGATTTTACCCCGATGACAGACGATGACATTGCCCGTGAGTACCCGGCAACCACCAGGCCTTTGGCAGCTTACACCAGCCCCGACCGTAATATTGACTTCAGTTTAACTCAGAAGCGCTCTACCTTTAGAGAAAGAGACCTGGAGATGCTGCGCGAATTTTACAAAGCCAACTTGGTAGAAACATTTACCAATATTGATTTTATCCGTCAGGAAGTAACCGATATTAAAGGCCGGAAATTTATAGTTTTTGAGTTCGTTTCTAAACTGGCCGATACCCGTGTGGCATCAAACCTGAAACCGGTACAGCAGTACAGCATTGTACAGTATACCATTATTGGCAATCAGCTGCAGATCTATACTTTGCATGTGCCGTTCATGCTTAAAAACGACTGGCAGAAAACAGCCCGTGAGATTATGGGTTCTGTTCAAATAAAGAAGTAATTTATAGTTAACTATACTAAAAAGCCTTTCCCTCACCCGGAAGGGCTTTTTAGTTATCAGAGGAACTGAGTAGCTATTAAGAATAACCAGCGCCTGTAAACTTGCTTAAGCTATACTTACCCTATACCTTTACAACTATGGCAACAGACTTTTTATCGATTTATAGTGACGAGTACTTTATGCAGCAGGCTTACCGGCTGGCGCAGCAGGCATTTGAAGAAGGCGAGATTCCGATAGGGGCTGTTATAGTTGCCAACAACCGCGTAATTGCCAAAGCTTACAACCAGACAGAAAAACTAAACGATGTAACCGCTCACGCCGAAATGCTGGCTTTTACAGCCGCATCCGAATACCTAGGCAACAAATACTTACACGATTGTACTTTGTATGTAACCGTAGAACCTTGCGTAATGTGTGCCGGAGCAAGTTATTGGGCGCAGCTAAAAAGAGTGGTTTTCGGAACAACGGAGCCTAAACGTGGTTACAGAAGAGTAGGAAATTTGCTGCACCCTAAAACCGAAATGGTAAGCGGCATTATGGCCCAGGAATGTGCCGCCCTGATGGCTTCGTTTTTTGAAGCAAAAAGAAAATAGTTAATTTTGAAACTAACAGTTTAAGCGCATACGTACTCCTAAGATTGCTACGCATGCTATTTTTCACATATAAAAATATATAAAACTATGGCTTTCGAACTACCGAAACTACCTTATGCTTACGATGCACTGGAGCCGCATATTGATGCCCGCACCATGGAGATCCATCATACAAAACACCACCAGGCCTATACAGATAACCTGAACAAAGCTATTGCCGGCACCGACATGGAAGGCAAAAGCATTGAAGAAATTCTGCGTAACCTGGACGGTGAAAACAAAGCAGTGCGTAACAATGGTGGCGGTTACTACAACCACAACCTGTTTTGGGAAATTCTTTCTCCGAACGGTGGCGGTCAGCCTTCTGGTGAGCTAGGTGATGCGATCAACTCTACTTTCGGCTCATTCGACCAGTTTAAAGAGAAGTTTAATGCTGCAGCAGCTACCCGTTTCGGCTCTGGTTGGGCATGGCTTTGCGTAACAAATGGTAAACTGGAGATCTGCTCTACTCCTAACCAGGATAACACCCTGATGAGCTTTGCAGAAGGTTGTGGTGGCCAGCCTATACTTGGCCTTGATGTGTGGGAGCACGCGTACTACCTGCACTACCAGAACCGCCGTCCGGACTACATCAACGCTTTTTGGAATGTGGTAAACTGGGAAGAAGTAACAAGACGCTACAACGAAGCAAAGTAGTCTTTGATAGACCTTAGATTTTAGAAGTTAGATATTAGACTTCTTTAGTTACAAAAAGCCCCGCCGGAAACGGTAGGGCTTTTTGTTTATAGTGATTAACAGAAATCCTGTTAATCCTTTTCAGAAAATTTGGGTTTAGACAACTAGTTTTGAGCTATACTTTGACTGTTCTTATAAGCTTCCACACCTGCATCCAGAAACTTAACAAAATTATTTACATTCAGGTCGTAGGCAATTGGTCTTACCAGTACGTTTTCATTCTCATCCATCAGCACATAGTACGGCTGCGCATTTACATTGAACTTTGTGATCTGGTAATCAGCGTACTTTTTACCTATAGTTGCTTTCTCTTTACCATCATATTTACTGATATACTTCTCTCCTTCCGGCAGATCGGTTTTATCATCTACATACAAGGCAACAATTACATACTCTTCCCGAAGGCGTTTCAGTACTGCTGGGTCAGACCATACATTCGCTTCCATTTCGCGGCAGTTAACGCAGCCGTGGCCGGTAAAGTCTATAAATATCGGCTTACCTTGTTCGGCAGCACATTTTTTGGCCTGCTCTAAATCAAAATAACCCTGTAATCCGTGTGGCAGGTGCAGAAAATCAGCATACTTAGGTGGCTCGCATAGTTGGTTTGCTACCACAGTAGCCGTTGTTGCCCCGCCATTGTTACCTTGTCTGGCTATGGCGTTCAGGTCAAAGTCTTGTGTGGTTTGCGGTGGCAGATAACCCGATAGCGCTTTGAGTGGCGCTCCAAACATACCCGGAATTAAGTAGATAACGAAGCCAAACGTAACAATAGCAAAGAATAAACGCGGCACACTGATATACTTCAGGTCGGAATCGTGAGAGAATTTAAGTTTACCCAGCAGGTAAAAGCCCATTAACGTAAAAATCACTATCCATAAGGCTAAGTATACTTCACGGTCCAGAATGCCCCAATGATATACCTGATCGGCAACACTCAAAAATTTAAGCGCCAGAGCCAACTCTATAAAACCAAGTACTACTTTAACAGAGTTAAGCCACCCGCCAGATTTTGGCAATCCGCTCAGCCACGATGGGAAGATGGCGAACAACGTAAATGGCAGGGCAAAGGCCAGTGAGAAGCCAAACATACCCATTACCGGACGTATAGTTTCGCCGCCGGCAGAAGCGACCAGTATACTTCCAACTATAGGCCCTGTGCATGAGAACGATACAAGAGCCAGTGTAAATGCCATAAAAAATACACCAACCCAGCCTCCACGATCTGCTTGCGCATCTACTTTGGTTAACCAAGAGCTTGGCAGTGTTATCTCAAACATCCCGAAAAAGGACATTGCAAAAATCAAGAAGATCAGGAAGAACAGCACATTCGGAACCCAGTGTGTACTGATGAAATTAGCGCCATCGGCACCAAACAAGCGAGCTACTATCGTACCTATAATGGTATAGATAGCGATGATAGACAAACCATAAACCAATGCCTTAACTATAGCCTGCCCTCTGCTACTGCTACTGCCGGTAAAAAAGCTTACCGTCATGGGTACCATCGGGAAAACACATGGCGTTAACAAAGCCACCAGGCCCGAACCGAAAGCTACCAGCATAAATGCCCAGAGATCATCTTTATCGGTAGCAGGCTTGCCTAAGTCAGGCTGCTGTGTTGCAGGTTGTATCGTTTTAGTATTTTCAGGAGCTGTTATAGTATCTATGGTTGCATCCTGAGAGAAAGCAGGTGACGTAAGTGTATCAGCATTTACAGGACTTTGTAGCTCACCAGATGGCTGCGCTTCCTGATTTATAGTTTGCGCTGGTTGTTTGGCTGGCACATCAGTTGTAACAGGAGCAGTAGTGGCTTTACCGGTTACCTGTATTTGTTTATTTGTGAAGGTAAATTCATCATCAAACGGAATACAACGCCCATCCACATCGGTACACACTTGGTACTCGTAGGTACCTTTTATTAGCAATTCCGGCTTCAGTACTTTGATTTTCTGGCGGAACTGTGCAGTGCCAACAAAGTAAGTATACTCGCCGCCCCACAGGTCGTCGTATTTCTTCTTAGGTTTTACAGGTACTATTTTGCCAACAAGTTCATAAGACGGGTGTTTTGCAAATTTGAATTCGGTTACCATCGGGCCCAGATCCGGGTCAAAATCCGAAGAGTATAAGTACCAGTCTTTATCAATACGAACATTAAAAATCAATTCAACTTCTTCGCCAACGGCTACCTGCTTTTTAGAGGTATCGTAGCTCCAGGAGGCTGGTTTTAGAACTTGTGCAACAGCGCTAATGGCAAATAGCCAGAACAGCGCTACAGCCAATAGGGTTTTTGATGATGTATGGGTAAGCATAAGCGCTTTTAGTTTTAAATCTGTGCTGCTCTTAAGTTATTTAAGTATAACTGAGAAGCATATGCTATGTTAGCAACTATAGCTACAAAAGTAAAAAATATATTGCTGCTTTGCGCTACCCACTACATATATGGTTTCCCTTCCGGATGTAAAGCAGCATAACAGATATAAACTACATAATTAAAACGATTAATGTGTGCTTTGCTTGCTCCCCTGCCATAATTTGTAATTTATTTTGACTAATAACGTGTACAAGTTCTTCACGCTTTCTGCTTCCAATTTGTACGATACAGAGCCTGCACGCGTAATCTCTTTAATACTTATCCCAAACTCATCCATAAACTTAATACAAATTTTTATAAATATTTTAAAATAAATATATAAAAACATAACTTTTATTAAATATATTCAGTATATTATACAAGTAAAAGAAAGCAAAATACAAGATAAATACTTTGCTTTTTCGCCCTTAAAATTTGGATGTATACCATTTTAGATTGTCTGTTTACTTGGAACTCTGGAATAGAGCTGGCCTGAAAGGAATTATAAGTTATCTTTGAATGTAGAGTAATAAAGAATAAGTATAACTCAACCAATAAAACACGATGAAACAACGTCTACAGCAAACCGAAGAACAGCTTCTGAAGACAGAGTGCGGAAGAGTGTTTGGCTACATCTTTAAAGCTATGAAGCTTGTTCGCGATGAAAAGCATAATTTTCATGTAGTCTATAAAACCATGACGGACGAGTATATCTATTCTTTCTGCAATCCCTTCCTCGATACCCTGGCACCAAACACGTACAAATTGATTTCAGAAGAAGAAGCAAAGAAAATATTTCTTCCGCGGCTTACTTCTGCTAATGCCCACGAGTTGTTCACAACCGCCAAGGCATCTTTTGCGCTGCATGCATAGTTTGATGCCAGAGTATCTTACAACATAAAGGTGCCTTACATGGCACCTTTATGTTTTTATATGAATACTTTTACCAAAACAGTTCTGAGTGCTATTATATCAGCTAATATTTTCCAAACTATATACATTTGTAGGTTAACATCGTATTTTAGTTAATTTTACAGCTCTAGTAGCTTAAGCTTGCTGATATAAACTATGATATTCAATATTTTCCTGACCATATTACTGGTGTTGCTCAATGGCTTTTTCGTGGCTGCTGAGTTTGCAATTGTAAAAGTCAGGGCTTCTCAGATAGAATTGCGTGCCCAGGCCGGTAACACTATGGCTAAAATGGCGCAGCACATGATCTCGCATTTAGATGCTTACTTATCAGCAACGCAGTTAGGTATAACGCTGGCTTCACTTGGCTTGGGTTGGATAGGTGAAAGCGTAGTGTCGCAGATCATTATCAACATTATGTCAGCATTTGGTTTTGAGCCAAGTCCTGAAGTTGCCCATAGTATAGCTTTGCCAATTGCCTTTGCCCTGATTACTGTATTGCACATTGTGTTCGGCGAGCTGGCTCCTAAGTCACTTGCTATTCAGCGACCTGAATCTACTACGCTTGCCATTGCGCTACCGCTTCGCTTCTTCTATATCCTGTTCATACCATTTATCTGGATCCTGAACGGGTTATCTAATTTTATACTTCGCTCTATGGGCATTCGTGCTCTGCATGGTTCTGAAGTACACTCTGCCGAAGAATTGCGCCTGTTGTTTGAACAAAGTGCCGAAGGTGGTGCCATACAGGATTCTCAGCATGAGCTGATCGAGAACGTGTTCCAGTTTAATGAGCGCATGGTAAAGCAGATACAGGTACCACGTACTAAAATGATTGCCATCGACATCAACATTTCGGAGCATGACCTGATGGAGATCATTTTTAACGAAGGCTACTCCCGGTTACCGGTTTACAATGGCACCATTGATAATATTGTAGGGGTACTATATGTAAAAGACCTGTTAAGCATTATGCGACTTGGTGAGCCTGTAGTACTGGAGAAACTCATCCGCCCGGCTTACTTTGTACCTGAAACCAAGAAGATCAACCGACTGCTGAAACAGTTTCAGCGCCGGCACCTGCACATGGCTATTGCTACCGATGAATTTGGAGGCGTATCAGGTATAGTTACCATTGAGGATATTATTGAAGAGCTGGTAGGTGAGATCCAGGACGAGTATGATGAGGAAGTACCGCTGGTAGAAATGATCGGTGACTTTGAATATAAAGTCAGTGCTGCGGCTCCTATTTCAGATGCGAATGATTACCTGCCTTACCCGCTGCCTGAAGGTGAGGATTATGAAACTGTAGGCGGACTGGTAAGTGTGCTTTACGGGCAGATTCCTGAAGACATTACCGATACTATAGATTTTAACGAATATGAAGTTCGGGTGCTGGAGAAATCAGAAAGGAGCCTGATATCTGTTCTGTTTAAAATACGCGAAGAAATGCGCGAAGAAACTGTTTATCGGGAAATGCCGGAGCATTAAAATTTACTAAAAAAGAGTACAGAAGCCTGCTCTGCCAATTATAAACTGGCAAAGCAGGCTTTTCTGTTTTACTCTTTGCCTGTAAACCAGCCGCTGTACATCACATAGTTGTTGGCTACTTTATCAAGCCCATCTATCTGTTCCTGGCTTAGTTGCTTTACTTTACGGGCAGGTATACCGGCATAAATCCAACCCGATTCGCAAACTGTATTTTCCAGCACAATGGCCCCGGCAGCCACTATACAATTTTTCTGCACCAGTGCATTGTCCATCACAATCGACCCCATTCCTATCAGCACATTATCTTCTACGGTGCAGCCATGTACAATTGCATTATGCCCGATAGATACGTTACTACCTATAGTTGTAGCGGCTTTCTGGTAGGTGCAATGTATAACAGCGCCATCCTGTATGTTGCTTTTATCACCTATACGAATTGCATTCACGTCGCCCCGGATAACCGCATTGAACCATACCGAACACTCACGGCCCATTACTACATCGCCAACTATAGTAGCATTCTCTGCTACAAAACAATCTTGACCCAACTGTGGCATTAAGCCTTTAACCGGAAGTATAACGGGCATAGTTTTTTGAATTATGAATTAAGAATTACGAATTATGAATGGGTTGTAAAGTTAGATTTTAATTGCTGATCATCCGAATAACCAATAACTATAACTAAGCCAACAGCCGCTTCCAGGTGCCTTTGTGGTAGTTATACTTTAAGGTACTGGGCAAGGCTTTCCAAAAGTATTTGTTCAAGTTTACGGCAAAACTGGGCTGCATGTAACAGTTTATAGTACATCCTTCGCAGGCAGGCAACCGACCTTCCAGTTTCTTTAATTTTTCTACCTCGGGGCTATAGTATAGTTGCTGCAGGTTTCCATTGATCGGGTAGCTTTTGGTACCCAGGTGGTAGCAAGGCAAAACAAGTTCGTTCTCAGGAGAGATAACTATAGTTGTAGTAGCAGCTTTGCAGACCGGATTTCCAACATGATTACCGCCATCTTTACGTAGTTGTATAAAGCCGTCGTTCAGGTATACGCCTTTACGCTTGCCAAATTGGGTCAGGTAATCCAGTTCTTCTTCAGTTAAGCGTTCGCCGGTATCTACGGTGTTATATTCAAAAGCCGGATTAAGTATAAGTATAAGCTTCTTCGGTAAAATCAGCTGTTGATACACTTCTTCCAGCTCGTGCAGGTTGTGCTTAAACACCGTGAAAAGTATATCCGGTCGTTCGCCCAATGCCTTTGCTACCTTAACAGACTCCATTACAAAATCATAACAGGCTACTCCCCTTCCGGCATCGTGTTTCTCTTTATGTGCAGAATCAAGAGAGAAATGCAGCATGTCTACTTTACCTTTTAGCCGCTCAGCCAGTTTAGGATAAAGCATGGCATTGGTAGTAAGCGTGGTAATAAAACCCATATTATGCGCCAGAGCCAACATTTCATCTATCTGCCGATGCAGCAACGGTTCGCCGCCGGTAAAATCAATTACCTGCACCCCTAATCTTTTTAAATCCTGCAGATTCTGCTTTACATCTTGTAGTGTAATGTAGGGTGATGGTTTTTCCCAGATGTCGCAGAACGAGCACTTTGCGTTACAGCGGTAGGTAACGTAATAGTTGCAGAGTACAGGTTTGGTTCTCAGGAGCATCAATCAGGAATTATAAATTCAAAATTATGAATTATGAATTAGTATAGATTACGAATGTTCAGATGAATTAACTAAACTCCAGATTTTCTACATTTATACTTCTCTAACTCCTAAACTCTTAAACTCTCTAATTCCTAAACTATGAAAAGACAAAACATCTCCTCGGGTGCTGTGTGGGAAGATATAGTTGGCTATAGCCGTGCCGTGCGCGTTGGCAATATAGTGGAAGTAGCGGGCACCACCGCTACCAACGGCGACGAAATTATAGGCAAAGGCAATGCTTATGAACAAACCCGGTTTATACTTCAGAAAATAGAACTGGCTTTGCAGCAGGCCGGAGCAAGCATAACCGATGTCGTGCGCACCCGCATGTTTGTAACTGACATCAGCCAATGGGAACAAGTTGGCCGTGCCCATGGCGAGGTGTTCCGAAGTATAAAACCTGCCTCCGCTATGGTGCAGGTAAGCGCACTTATTAACCCAGAGCTTTTAGTAGAAATTGAAGCTACGGCAATAGTTACTTCCGATAACGAAAGCCTGATAAACGAACAAGCTACCCCTTACGACGAAGTATAGCTGTAAACTTAGCTGTGTATTCTGGCTATAGTTTAGCAACACCGGCGCACTGCAACTTTTATTAAAATCTCCTAACTTGGCAATTGCTTATACTTTATACTTTTTATGATATCTGCCCTACAGCCCGGCGACAAAATCGCTATTATTTCTACTGCCCGGAAAATTACTTCACAAGAGCTTATACCTGCCCTCCATACTTTTGAGAACTGGGGACTGCAGGTGGTGCTTGGCCAAAGTATAAATGCCAGTTATAATCAATTTGCCGGCGACGATGCGCTCCGTTTACAGGACTTCCAGCAGATGCTTGATGATGAAAGTATAAAAGCTATCGTTTGTGCCCGCGGGGGTTACGGCACTACCCGCATCATCGATCAGGTAGATTTCACGAAATTTAAAAAGCAGCCGAAATGGGTGATCGGGTTCAGCGATGTAACCACTATTCACAGCCATATCCATAACTTAGGCATCGAAACAATACATGCTATTATGCCGGTGCTGTTTGGTCGCGTAGGGACGATTGATTCTGTTGAAACATTGCGCCAGGTATTGTTCGGAGAAAACCTGAGTTATACTTCAGCACCGCATCCCTTTAACCGCACCGGCACCGCCAGAGGGCAACTGGTAGGCGGAAACTTATCGATGTTGCATACACTAACCGGCACCAAATCCGATATCAACACCGATGGCAAAATCCTGTTCCTCGAGGACCTGGATGAATACCTGTACCACATCGACCGCATGCTCGTGCACCTCGACCGAAGCGGCAAACTCAGCAACCTGGCTGGCCTTATAGTCGGCGATATGAGCGATATGAAAGATAATGCCATCCCCTTCGGCAAAACTGCTTACGAGATTATACTGGAGCACACGGGCAAGTATAACTATCCTGTCTGCTACAACTTCCCGGTTGGCCACGAGCCCCTGAACTTAGCCCTGGTTTGTGGCAGAGAGGCTACACTTGATGTAAGTGAGTTGGGGGCGAGCTTGGGGTACAATTTTTAAAGCTACATCTTCATCACAACATCAGTTCAAAATTATCTGAATTCTAATCACTTTATAGTTCAAAAGCGCTTAATATAGCTATTAAACAGCCTTTTAAAAGATATAGGGTATATAAATTCCCCATTATTTTTTATACAGTCAGCAGATCTACTGAGTCATACACCTACTTTTTTATTATAAATAAATAACATTAAAATTACAATCGTATATTTTATTTAGAACTCCTGACACATGTAAATATGGTAGTTACATGTAATTAAAGGCTTCTTCTGTGAATACCCTGTATAACATTAAATGTGTCTTCCTTAGCATATTTTCAGGCATTTTCGCAGGCCTTTACCTATATGAGCGTTTGTGATGTATTGATAACCGAAGAAACCCCGAAATACGGGATCTGGCACCAGGTTGATATGCACTCCTGACAGATCAGGGCATATAGTTAACTCGTCTCAACTACAAATTAAACTCCTCTCTCTAAACTTCTAGCGCAAGTGGTTTTCATATCTCTTGGCTGGCACTGCTGTGTGCTTTTAAAAAGCAAATCGACTATATCCACCACAGAAAATTATCACCAACATTAAATGTTCAACATTAAATACCAACAATTATGAAAACAAAAACCTTCAGTTTCGTTATCGCGCTTATCGCGTTGTTTAGTTTAGGCGTTTATGCAGATTGCCACCAAGTTCAAAAGTTATCAATTTCTACAGAAAATAACACAATATCAATATCCGGAAAAATAGCCGGACTTGGCAACGTGAATGAAGAGGTAGATTGGATTTTATCAGGCTCATTAACAGGTGAATTCCAATGCATTAGTCCAGGACAAAGAAAACAAGATCCCGGATCGGAATCTCCTGGCTTAACTACTTACGATTTTTCAGCCAGTGGTTCAGGTGTTCCTAGAAATGGTAACTTATTATTTACTGCATCCGACACAGGACCTTGTACTTATGGTAATGGTAAATTCGAAATCAGACTCCTAAACCCAAGTTTCTCAGGTTACATTACAGTTATATACCCTGATGGTAGTGAGTGTACTTCTCAACTTAGCTTCTAGAGATTAAACAACTTGATGAAATGCTAAAAACAGCCGGGGTTAACTCCTCGGCTTTTAGCTTTTGTATAAGCTAAAAGCAGTAAAACTTATATTATTAGTTGATGAAATACTTTAAGTTTCATATACCATTCCCTAGTTCTTAATATAGTTTTGCCAAAAATATTTTATAATATCAAACTAGTTATTCTAACAGTTTTACTATGCTGTTATTCTTTTTCTTTAGCAATAGCTCAATCCTCAACTACAAATACCAACTCTATAAAAGGAGCTATAACAGACTCCATCAACCAACAACCATTAGCTTATGTAACAGTAGTTGTACAAGAATCAGTAACTACTAAAACTATAAAAAGCACCCTCACAAATGACAGCGGTTTTTTTGAGATAACTGGACTCCCGGAAAACCAATACAAGCTTATACTTTCTTATGTAGGTTATAAAACCAAAACTATAGCCTTACCCGCATTTACTTCCCCAACTATAAACCTGGGCACCATATCACTTGCCTCCACTGCCACCCTCCTGGATGAGATACAGGTAATAACACAGAAGCCCCTGGTAGAGCAGGATGCCGAAAAACTTATTTATAATGTTGATGCAGATCCGGAAAGTGCCATACTAAACACACTGGATATGTTTAGGAAAATACCTTTGCTAACAGTTGATGCTGATGACAACCTGCTACTAAACGGGAGTAATTCTTACCAGATACTGGTTAATGGTAAAAGATCGTCGTTGTTTTCAGGTAACCTGCAAGATATACTGAAAGGGCTACCGGCCAATTCAATTAAAAAAGTAGAGGTAATTACAAACCCGCCGGCCAGGTACGAGGCTGCCGGTGTCGGGGGCATTATCAATATTGTTACTTACCGGAAAAGTATAAGCGGCTATAATGGTTCTGTAAACCTGGGAGCTAACAGCCCGGAAGGTTATAATGGTGGTAGCTACGTAACTGCTAATGCCGGTAAGGTTAACTTCTCTGGTCGTATAAACAGCAGCACCAATACCAGCCCTGCCAGAAAATATTTTTTCTTCAGAGAGGATATCATGCAGCAGAACAGACTGGAGCAGACAGGTGAGAGCAGTAGTAAAAGCAGGTTCAACAGTTTGAGCGGCGAAATAAGCTATGACCTGAACTCACTGGATAATATTACCGGTTCTTTTGGCCTGAACGGTGGCAAAGGCTCCAATAACTATGAACAGCATGTGGAGCAATTAAATACGCTCGGCGAAGTAACGGAAGCTTACAAAAACCTTAACTCAGGAGACTATAAAACCAATGGTAATGACCTGAGTTTAAGTTACCAGCATAGCTCCAGGAAAAACGATCAGCAGCTACTCTCCTTTTCTTTTAACCGGATCAGCAGCGATAATAAGAGTACATCAGATTTCGCGTTACAGCCTATCTTTAACTATACTGGCCGGGTAAGCACTACAAATAATCAGGATAAGTCTAGGCAGTATACTTTGCAGGCAGATTACATTCAACCAGTTGGCAAACAGATACTGGAGCTAGGCTTAAAATCTTTACTTGATAAGAACAGCAGCAATTATTTCTATAAAACACAAGATCCGGAAACAGGGGAGTTTCTGCTTGACTCAAGCCAGAGTAATAATTTTAATTATAATCAGGATATACATGCTGCTTATGTATCGCTAACTATAAAAATGGGTAACTGGGGGCTGAGAAGCGGAGCAAGAGCCGAACAGACAAGATTAGATGCAGACTTCAGATCATCCGGAACAGAGGTGAAACAGAATTATCTGAACCTGTTCCCCAGCGCTACCCTATCGTATTTGCTAAAAGGTACCAGTACCATAAAACTCTCCTATAACCAGCGAATAGAGCGGCCAGGGCTATACTACCTGGATCCTTACGTGGACCTTACTGACCCTTTGAACATCAGCTTTGGCAACCCAACCCTGGATCCTGCAACCAGCCATACTGTTCAACTGGAGTTCGATACTTTCTTTAAAGGCACCTCTATTAACACGAATATCTATCATAATTTCACGAACAATTCTATACAGCAATTTACTGTTCTGGGCACAGATTCTGTTGCCCGCACTACTTATGGTAATTTAGGCCAGAACCGAAACTATGGATTAACCCTTAACGGCAACACCACCTTATTTAAAAAGCTGAATATCAGTATTAACTCGGGCTCTAATTATGTGAGCTATACAAGCCAGCTAGAGGGCAAACCTCAGAATAACGAAGGCTTTACATATCATATACAGGGTAGTACAAGTTACAGGTTTGGCAAGGGATGGCGCGCCAGTGGCAACTTAGGTTATAATTCTCCTAATATATTGTTACAGGGCAAAACCGGTGGCTATACCTGGAGCAGCCTTTCTGTGAATAAAGATTTTCTTAAAGATAACAAGGCAAGTATAAACCTGGCAGTAAGGAGCCCGTTCCGGAAAACCCGAAGTTCCTCAACAAAGGTTATTAACCCAAACTTTTACCAGGTGCGGGAGTCTAACACTGAGATCCGCCAGTTTAGCCTGTCTTTCAATTATCGTTTCGGAAAGCTGAAATAGGTAGCTCCCACATAACTTACTCTTCTGCTATACTTGGTGTGATTGTGGTGGATTATACTTTATAGTTGGAAAGAGCTATATTGTGGTAGCAATATGCTGATAAACCCCAAATTAACTACGCACATAGTGCAGATAAGCGTATGTTTTCGTTTGTCTGGTAGTTGTGGTGCATTTGAACTATGAAAGATAAACAGATAAAACAAGTAGAGTTCTCGAAGCTGCGTCACGCCTACATTACAGTTAAAGGCTTTTTAGAGTCGGAGTCTTGGGAGAATGTTAAATCTCTGGACACTACAGTAGTGGAAGACCTGGGCTTGTATGGAGATGATAACTATGACCTACTGTTAAAATTTGTAGAAAAGTTCGAGCTTGATTTTGGTGACTTTCAATATGATAAGCATTTTTATTCTGAAGGAGAACTATTTGATTCATTTTCCGCTCTTAAAAGCCTTCTGACATTATCAGTATGGCTGCCACTATATACTATTGAGTTACTGACTTTAAACAATGTAAAGATTGATAAACCAGATTTGTTTCCACCCAAAAGAACGGTAACAGATATGACTTTTAAAGACTTGTTGATTTGGTATATTGAAGGGAAGTATACCTCGGAGTCAGAAATTAAATATGAAATAAAAACGAAACCACAACAAAACCTATAGTGCATTTAAACGCACCATAGCAAAGCCGTTAGCACAACTTATACTTACAGGCACATCAGCGAATTGCAAAACATACCCAGCTATGTTAAAGTATTTTTTGTTATGGTTTCCGATGATCGTGATTGCTGTTCTGAACGGCACCATAAGAGATTTTGTGTATAAGAAGTATGTAGGTGAACTGCTTGCCCGCCAGATCTCAACTATAACACTCATTTTACTTTTTGCTGCTTACATCTGGTTTGTTATAAACAAGTACCCGCCCGCTACTTCAGAACATGCAATTTATATCGGAGTGCTCTGGCTTGTTTTAACACTCGTTTTTGAGTTTGGAATAGGCTACATGTCGGGCAAAACGTGGGCGCAAATGCTCGAAGACTATAACATAATAAAAGGGCGCATCTGGATACTGATCCCGATTTGGGTAGCTGTTGCACCTTACATCTTTTCAGGATGCTGAGATAGTTGCTATAGTTTACCCTATCTCCTACGCCGCTTTATCGATTCCCTTAAACCGCACATCCTGGTAGTAATTGCAAATGTTGTGGAGCACACACTCTTCGCACTTAGGAGCAAAAAATGTACAAACGCGTTGCCCGTGGCGCAGCATATGCACATGGAAGTTAAATAACTCAACCGGTTCTTCGGGCAGCATGTACAGCAGCAGGTCGTGTGCTTTGTTGGCCGTTACTTTGGCTCCTATCAACCCTACCCGCTGGCTTATCCGGAACACGTGCGTATCTACAGGCATTACAGGTTTATAAAAGTTAAATAGCAATAGCAATGTAGCAGTTTTTAAACCTACGCCTGGTAACTTAGTGAGCCAGGTCATTGCTTCATCCACAGACAAGTCTTCCAGAAAATCGATACTAAACTCGCCACGCTCTTCTTTTATAATGCGTAAGGTTTGCTGGATCTGCGGTACTTTCTGTCCGGGGTAACGGGTGGTTTTAATAGCATCAGCCAGGTCATCGAAGTTAGCATTCATTACGCCTTCCCAATCCCCGAAGCGTTCCAGCATAGTATAGTAGGCCGTCTCTTCGTCTTTGTGGTTGGTGCGGTGCGAGAGCATCGTAGAAATAAGCTCGTGCATATGATCGCGACGCTTCTCCAGTTTCAGGCGCTTATAAGCCTTATTCAGGAGTTCGTGTGTCAGCTTCGTTTTCTCTTCGGGCGGCAGTTCATGTGCATCCATAAGCAAGTATAGTTTTGCACATTTCCTTACGTACCTATGCGTGTTCAGTTAAGCCTGCAGCAACGCTCAATTACCAAAATACCTGCTATCCCCTCAGCAACTACAGTTTTACCCGTAAAATCTGCCCGCCCCAATTATACTTTAGATACAACCATTTAAAGAATTGTACGCTATATGCTTTTAGATATTCAGGCAGTGAGCAATAATGAACCTTGTATGCAGATTAAATTTTTAGGAACCGGCGGCGCTTTTGATGTGGATTACCTGAACTCAGCAGCCTTGCTTAAGTTCAGGGGAATAAATTTACTGATTGATTGCGGCTTTACCGTTTTCCCGACGTTGGTTCATAAAAGCCTGATCGCAAAGGTAGACCACATTCTGCTCACGCACCTGCACAACGACCATTGCGGTAGCCTGCCTACGCTACTATTATACAAGAGCATTATTGAGAAAAGCCCACGGCCGGTTATACTTTATCCATCAGAGCAGTTTAAGCACGAGTTATTTGCCATACTTGAGCCGCAGGTAAAAGACCCTGAAAAGTATGCAGAGTTTGTACCCTTAGAACAGTTTGCAGGCATTACAGCCGTAGACACCTTCGGGCAGCATTCAGAAAACTTCCAGACGTATGCCTATATCTTTGAGAACGAAACTCGCATAGCTTACTCTGGTGACCTGGGCAAACCTGAAGCACTGTTTGAGCGGCTGGATAAGATGCCTGCCATGCGAACTTGTGTGTTTCACGACATCACTTTTAACGCGGAGAATACCGGCCATACTTTCTACAAAAAGCTGCTCCCCTACATTGCGAACTATGAAATATTCGGGTACCACTGCGACCCAACCCAGAATCCATCAGATAACCCGATCCGCCTGGTGGTTTATGAGCCCGGCTTAATGGCCTGAGCTATAGGTATACTTCTAAGCTTATTTTAACTCAGAGGCTTTTAATTCTTTCTGCCAGATCTCAACGCCTTTTGTGTTATAGATCGTTACTTTAAACCTGCGGTCTGTAGCAGGGCCATTCACACTGATCAATGCAAAGTTATGTTCTAAAACTAATGTACCAGGTACACGCAATGTGTTGGGCTCATCTTTAGGGTTTGATACGCCGGCAGTAAGTGCTGATATTGTAAAGTCATATAACGGATAAGTCCCTTCGCGCTCTAGTTTGGTAAGCTCAGTAAAGTGGCGGTCGCCATCCATAAAAATCACGCCCTTTATCTTCCCTTTCTGAATAGCATCTAACAGGCGCTGGCGCTCTTCGGGATGGTTGCTATAGTTCTCCTTTTCTTCTGCCGGGTTCAGCACCTGCCCGCCAACACAAATTACTTTAAAGGTAGCTGAGCTTGCGTGCAGGGCATCTATCAACCAGTTTAGCTGTTTATCACCTAAATATGCTTTGTCTGTTGTGCGGGAGTTCGGGCTCTTGTACCAGCGGTCATCCATCATAAAGAACTGTACATCATTCCATGTAAATGTGCCGGTTATACCTGCATCTTCAAAAATATAGTTTGGGTTAGCCCAGAAGGTCTTAAAAGCTTCCAAGGTCATATCTTTTGCCCAGAAGCTTCTGTCAGAATTGTTAGGACCATAGTCGTGGTCGTCCCACATGGCGTAGTTATGTACAGACCCCAAAAGTGGCTGTAGTTCCGGCACTGATCTGGTATGCGTGTAACGGTATTGTATCCCTGTTTTTGTATTCCAGTCCGCTTCGCGCAGGTATGTATTATCACCTATCCAAAGCATAAAGTCCGGTTTCTTTTGTTGCAAAGATGTCAGAATTTCGAAGCTGGTACTGCCATATGGTTTACCCGGGCGGTCGTAAGGAGTATCGTTCACATAAAAGCAGCTCCCAACTGCAAACGAAAAGTCGGGGGCATCTTTACGCCACTGCCACAACTCCTGTGTCTGGAACTCGAGTGGGTAGTTACGTTTTACTTTTTTATTGTTGATATACAGTTCATACCCATACTTTTTACCGGGCTCTACTTTATCGGCTATCAAATGTGCCGCATTGGCATGGTCGGCATCAGTTTTTACTTCGGAGGTTGTGTATACCTTATCAGGATTATCTTTTGCCCAGTACTTGATCTTTACTTTAGCAGGCTCTTTTGTCTGTACCCATAGTTTTACTTCCCGCATTTCGGAATAACCAACCATTGGGCCCGACTGTAAAAGTTTTTCCTGCGCTACAGCTACCAGGCTACAGCACACAAAGTATAGCACTGCCAGTAATCTTAATGTCATAGGTATGGTGTTAAAGTATAAACTGCTTTATGTTGGCACCCAAAGATACGCCGCCTGTATCAAATTTGTAAAAACATAGGTATTAGTTTTAGGTTAATGTGCTGTAACAAGTATATCCTGAAATGACTGTAACCACCAGACAAGCCATCCTCCGAAAGCCTTTCCTGCGCCAGCCATTGCACATGGCGTACATGGTGTTGTTCCTTACTTTCTGGATTTATTCGGCCATCACTACTCCTGACCTTATAAACTGGTTCACTGAAAACTCCCTTACTTTATCCTTGCTTATCTTCTTGGTGGCCTTTTACAATATCTTTCGGTTCTCAGATACCAGCTATACTTTGATCTTCCTGTTTTTGCTGCTGCATGTATACGGCAGCCAGTACGAATACCCTGATAATCCTTTTGGCGAGTGGTTGCAAGTTGAATTTAACCAGCCCCGGAACAATTACGACCGCCTGGTGCACTTAGGCTTCGGGCTGCTGCTCTCTTACCCCATGCACGAGGTATTGGCTTATGGTTTCAGAATAAGACGCATTTTAAGCTATCTGCTCCCAATAGAGTTTGTGCTGTCGTTGGGGGCCTTATATGAGTTAGCAGAATGGGCTGTTGCAGACTTATTCTATAAAGGATCTGAACAAGGCATGGACTTCCTGGGAATGCAGGGCGATATCTGGGATGCACAGAAAGATATTGCTTTAGGTTTTGCAGGCAGTGTGTTGGCGATGTGTATAACTTATTTGCTCAACAGATTCAGGAGCCGATAATAGTTTTTAATCTTAATGATCTTAATCAAAACCTTCTGCAGTCTTAAGATAACAAAAACCAGAAGAGCAGGAGAAGTATAATCTTCTCCTGCTCTTCTGGTTTATAAAGTTGTAAGGGTATTTATTTAACTGCCGGACGAGCGGTGAGCACTTGCTGTGTAAGCTTTGCGTTGTTTTGGCTCATTCGTTCGCAGGCACTAAAGATAAGGGAAATGGCGGTACTCAAAAAAGCCATTTTTAAGTATAGTTTCATATTAACTGGTAATGTAAAAAAGGAAGCGAATAGCGAAAAACAGCCGCACTTACAGGTGCGGCTGAAAAAATCACCAAAAATTACACTTTAATCAAATATTATAACTCGCCTTTTTCAGCGGCTTTCTTCATTTTCTCGTTCGCGAAGATCGCAATCTCTACACGGCGGTTCTGCTGACGGCCGGCTGCTGTAGTGTTATCAGCAATTGGTTGGTCAAAAGCATATCCTTGTGTAGTCATACGGTTACGTGAAACGCCCTGCTGCGTCAGGTAGCTTGCAACAGATTCTGCACGACGCTCAGACAACGCCTGGTTCAGTTCGCGTGTACCGGTATTATCTGTATGTCCTTCTATCAGGATGTTTGTATCTGCGTACTTCTTAAGAGTAGTTGCCAGCTGCGAGATATCAGTTTGGGCAGATGACTGCAGCTCAGCAGAGTTGGTAGCGAACAGTATACCAGAGTTAAAAGTGATCTTTATACCTTCACCTATACGCTCTATTTGAGCATTCTCCAGGTCACGACGTAGTTCTTCTGCTTGTTTGTCCATCTTACGTCCGATAAGGGCACCTGTTGTACCACCTACGGCAGCACCAATAATAGCACCGGCAGCAGTGTTGCCTGCAGCTTTACCAATTACACCACCTACTACAGCACCGGCACCAGCACCAATTATACCGCCTTTAGCAGTTTTGCTCATGCCTTTTTTCTGGGTAGTGGTTGTGTCGCTTGTGCTGCCTGATTTATTGGCGCATGATGAGAACAATAAACCAAAGATTACTAAAATGGATAAATAAATTCTGATACTTTTCATATGCATTTGTGTTTAATTCTACATTAGCGAATCGCTAGATTCTGAGGTTGATACTTTATATTTTCAAAAATGTTCCGGGTTTGCACCTGCTTTCAATACTATTAATATAAGCAAATATTGGCAATCTACACCTATCACACTGAGACTTACCACTTTATATAGCTTATATTGTATACTGTAATGACTAAAATATTTCACGTTTTTTTTAATACCCTTAACATTAGGTATACGCGTTACATGAAGTATAAACAAAAAAAGCGCCTGCCAGCCGAAGCTAACAAGCGCTGTTAAGTATATTACGTAAGCTGTTTAGTTAATCTCACCGCTCTCTGCAGCTTTCTTCATTTCCTCGTTAGCAACGATAATGATTTCTACACGACGGTTTTGCGAACGACCTTGTACTGTGCTGTTATCAGCAATTGGCTGGTCGTAGCTATACCCTTTAGCTTGTAAACGAGATCCTTCTACACCAAGGCTTTTCGCATAGTTTAACACAGACTGTGCACGGCGCTCCGATAACTTCTGGTTCAGTTCATAGCTACCAGTATTGTCTGTATGGCCTTCGATGATCACATTCGTACCTTCGTACTCTTTCAGTGTCTGGGCAAGTTTCGCGATATCTTTTTTAGCAGATGCATTTAGCTCAGCAGAGTTTGTTGCAAACAAAATACCTGAATCAAAATTAATTCGGATAGCTTCTCCTACACGCTCTACATTAGCATTCTCCATGCTCTTTTCCAGCTCTTCGGCCTGCTTATCCATTCTTCTGCCAATAACGGCACCTGTTGCACCACCAACGGCAGCACCAATAATAGCACCGGCAGCAGTGTTACCCATCTTGTTACCGATGATACCACCAATTACGGCACCTGAACCTGCACCTATAATACCGCCCTTAGTTGTTTTATTCATTCCCTTCTTTTGAGTGGTACCTGTTTGTGTACCCGTCTGGGAAGTAGTTTCAGTAGTTGTACCTGAGTTGTCTGCTGTTGGGCGCGTGCTCTGGCAGGAAGTAAACAGCATAGCTGCCGCTAGAAACGAGGTTAATGATAATTTTAAAGCTTTCATGTTTCTTAAAATTGGTAAAGATTTAGTTTTACGGTAATTGTACTGTTTTTGATAAATTTCTTGGCTTTCGCTGCAGAGCGTATTGCAATACGAGTGCCAGTTTTACACCAACGAATCAAATCCTCAAAACAATACAAGCCGTTTTTAAATAATATTAGTTTTTTTAAATATAGAAGCTTAACAATGTGATTATTAGGCAATAAAAAAAGCCTGCACTTTTTAGAGCAGGCTTTTTTATTTTATATTTTAAACTGGTTAAGATGCTTTGGTAGTCTTTTTCGCTTTGGCTTTTGCTTTTTCGGTTTCTTGCTCACAAACCATACTTAGCAAGTTTGTCAGTTTTTCCTTCAGTTCCTTGCGGTCAACTATAAAATCAAGGAAGCCATGCTCCAGTACGAACTCAGCACTCTGGAAGCCTTTCGGAAGATCTTTACCAATCGTTTCTTTAATTACACGTGGGCCGGCAAAACCAATAAGTGCACCTGGCTCAGCAATGTTAAAATCACCCAGCATAGCATAAGATGCCGTTACACCACCTGTAGTCGGATCAGTCAGCATAGAAATGTACGGTAAGCCTTCTTCTGAAAGCAATGCCAGTTTTGCAGATGTTTTAGCCATCTGCATTAACGAGAAGCCGGCTTCCATCATACGCGCACCACCTGATTTAGAGATCATCATAAAAGGTGTGCGTGTTTTGCGGGCATGGTCAATGGCGCGGGCAATTTTCTCTCCTACCACTGACCCCATAGAGCCACCAATAAAGGCGAAGTCCATACAGGCAACAGTAATCTCGCGACCATTCATCTTACCATAGGCACTGCGCACTGCATCTTTCAGACCAGTTGATTTCTGAGTGGCAACTATACGGTTTGGGTAAGGCTTAGAATCCACGAAATCCAGCGGATCGCCTGAGGTCAGGTTCACATCCAGTTCTGTAAATTCGTTATCATCAAAAAGTATAGCAAAATACTCCTTAGAACCAATGCGGTCGTGGTGGTTACATTTAATGCAAGTACTCAGGTTTTTGCGGTGTTCAGCCATACTTGTTACAGCTTTGCACTCCGGGCACTTATGCCACAAACCATCTGGTGTTTCTTTCTTCTCTTCAGTAGGAGTATGAATCCCCTTTTCTACTCTTTTAAACCAAGGCATCATAGTTTAAAGCGTGCGCTATGCACTTAAATTGTTATAACTATACTTGCAGCCAACCGGCCAGTCACTCAAAAAAATGGCCTGCCTTTCAGTCTCCGGAGAGCTTTAAAAAAGGCAGGCCACAAAAATATGTAATTATCAGCAGTTCTGCTACAAATTACGCTAATGTAATCTCGTTATTCAGGTATACGTCCTGAATTGCATTAAGTAGCTCAACGCCAACTTTCATATCTTTCTGGAACGCTTTACGGCCTGAAATTAAGCCCATACCGCCCGCACGCTTGTTAATAATAGCTGTACGCACTGCATCTGCCAGGTCAGACTCACCTTTAGATTCACCTCCAGAGTTGATAAGACCGGCACGACCCATGTAGCAGTTTGCCACCTGGTAACGCGCTAAATCAATCGGGTTATCAGTTGTCAGCTTTTCGTACATATCCTTGTGCGACTTAGCGAAATTGATCGCTGTAAAACCACCGTTGTTCTCAGGAAGTTTCTGCTTAATGATGTCGGCTTGTAAAGTTACACCCAGGTGATTAGCCTGTGCTGTAATGTCGGCAGCTACGTGGTAATCTACACCATCCTTTTTAAAGGCGTTGTTGCGCGTATAGCACCAAAGTATAGTTGCCATACCTAGCTGGTGCGCTCTTTCAAATGCTTCAGCTATTTCAATAATCTGGCGGGAAGACTCTTCAGAACCAAAGTAGATAGTAGCACCTACTGCAGTTGCACCTAAATTCCAGGCTTCATCCACAGAACCGAACATGATTTGATCAAACTTGTTAGGGTAAGTCAGCAGCTCGTTGTGGTTGATTTTAACGATAAATGGAATTCTGTGCGCATATTTTCTGGACATCATGGCCAGGTTACCAAATGTTGTAGCAACCGCGTTGCAACCACCTTCAATAGCAAGCTTAATGATGTTCTCTGGATCAAAGTAAATAGGATTTGGCGCAAAAGATGCACCGGCAGTGTGCTCTATACCCTGGTCAACAGGCAGGATAGACAGGTAACCAGTGCCACCTAAACGGCCATGGTCAAACATTTGCTGCAGGCTGCGCAACACTTGTGGGCTACGGTTGCTCTGGGCAAAAATTCTGTCTACGAAATCCGGACCCGGGACGTGCAGCTGCTCTTTAGAAATAGTTTTGCTTTCATACTGAAGAAGGCTTTCTCCTTCAGAACCAAGTAAAGAAACGATGTTATCGTAATTCATTTTGTCTTTAATATTTTGTGATAGAGACACTTTAGATTTGGTGATACAAATATAGCAAGGTTAATATTATTCTGGTTATACTTTCACTTAACAATGTTACAGGTTCCTGCAGAATAAAATACGGACAGGCGAACAGAGGAAAAATAGCTTAACACAGAACGAACGTAAACCCAACACTCATACTTGCACCCGTTAAAAAAGTTACTTAAAAAAATGGTACCTGCGCTCTATTTAAACAGGTGCCGGTTTATACTTATTTACATGCACTTCTCATTTACCACTTTGCCATTTACAATTACAGTGCATACATGAGAGGTATATTCAAACGGATCACCATCAAAGAGTACGATATCGGCATCTTTTCCTTTTTCCAGTGAACCAATGCGTTTATCCTGCCCAATCATTTTGGATGGCGCTGTTGTGATGGCTGCTAATGCCTGCTCGGGCTGCATACCGTTTGCCACTGCTACACTGGCTTCGAAAAGCAATACACGCGCTCTGGGCACGTAGGCTTCAAAACCACTCTGAATAGCTACCGGAATACCAGCTTTGGCAAGTATAGCTGCCGTTTCAAACGACATATTCTTGTTCTCTCCGTAAGCACGTGCCATAGTTGGATGCACTATAACCGGTACTGCTGCAGTTTTTATCTCATTCACCAACAGGTATGCTTCTGCAGCACCATCCAATACCATATTCAGGTTAAATTCTTTGGCTAAACGCAGGGCCGCCATAATATCCTGTGCTTTATTGGCTGTTACCAATGCTTTATACTTACCGCTCAGCACACCTGCAAGTGTTTCCAGTTTCAGGTTACGGTCTGGGCGTTTTGCTGCATCTGTATTTGCCATCTTTTTGGCATAAGCCTGCGCAGCCTGCAACTCTGATCGCAGCATAGCCATACCTTTTGCCGATGTTTTAGGAGAGTTATAGTTCTCCCCTACTGATGCCCCTAAGGTAAAAGCTACCATACTGGTGGTATCCAGCAAATGATCAAAGCCATCTTTGGATGTTTTTAAGGCCATTAACTGCCCGCTTGCCAGTGCGCCGGGCGCATGCCCTGTGTTTATAGTTGTAACACCATGGCTGCGAACCCAGCTTATTAGTTCTTCATTTGGATTATAGGCATCGATGGCACGTAGCTCGGGTTGTATAGGGGCGGTTTTCTCCAGTTGCTGCTGGTCGGCAGGTACGTTGTAGATACCAGCCAGGCCAACAGAAGTATGGGCATCTACAAAACCCGGCGTAACAACTTTGGCTGTATAGGTTTTATAGTTCTGCGGCACCTGCAGGTTAGCGCCTACAGCTTCTATTCTGCCATCTTTTATCAGCACCACACCATTTTTAATGGGTGAGCCGGCCATTGTATAAACTGTTTCGCCTTTTACAGCGATCTGCGCCATAACCTGCTGTCCGCCAAGCAGGGCCATACCGGCAAGTATAACAGCTCGTAATTGTATATGTTTTTTCATGATAATTTTTTAAAGAGACACAGGACATCAGACATAAGATATAAGACTCACAACTGAAAGGTACTTCTAAAGTCTTGTGTCCTGCGTCTTATATCTTATGTCACTTAATGCGTGTGATAATGTACATCTGTCTGGTAAGTGTTGTAGCCGCCAGTAGCAAACTTCTTATCTTCAGGATTACTGATATCAAATCGTTTCTTTCCTTCTACCCAAGTCTGTTCTATAGTTGTGTACACACTAAAAGGCTCGCCGCTCAATACTATAAAGTCAGCGTCCTTACCTTTCTCCAGAGAACCTACACGATTATCGAGATCCAGCATTTTAGCACCGGCTATAGTTAAGGCTTCCAATGCTTTTTCGCGGCTCATACCGGCACGCACGCCCAGCGCAGCACTTCGCATAAACAAGCGCGAATCAGTAATACCATCATCCGTATGAAAAGCAGTAAGCACACCGGCTTTTTCCAGCACAGCCCCATTGGAATTGCGTACTTCCACAGCTTCAGATTTACCACCGGGCGAGTCAAGTGTAATGATGGAGGCAGGAATGCCCGCCTTTGCAATTTCATCGGCCGCTTTCCAGGCTTCGCTAACGTGGTGGAGCACCATTTTAAAGCCAAATTCTTTTTGCAGGCGCAAGGCTGTCAGTACGTCATCGTAGCGGTGTGTATGGAAGTGTACAATCCTTTTGCCTTCCAGTATTTCTACCAGCGGAGCAAGATTAGCTTTATACTCCGGCAGTTTATCAGCTTTACCTTTTGCGGCTTTTACTTTTGCCTGGTACTGCTGCGCATCCAGGAAAAGCTGGCGGGCCATAGCCGCTGATTTGGCACGTGTTCCCGGAAAAGGAGTTGCCTTCATGGGGTTTGTACCGTTGGCCATTTTCATACCGCCGCATATACCTGTGGTAACATCATCACAAAAGGTAAGGTCGCTGATGGTATTGCCTTCGCGCATTTTAAGGTACACTGTTTGCCCGCTCATCAGGTGACCGGAACCTGGCATTACGTTTACTGTTGTTATACCTCCGGCAAGTGCGCGTTTAAAGGAATCACTGATTGGGTTAATGCCATCTATAATGCGTACATCCGGGTGCAGCGGCGCAGAGGCATCACCGCCAGATCCTTCACCTAAATGTGAATGGGTATCAACAAGGCCCGGCATCAGCACTTTGCCTTTCATGTCGAATTCTGTGGCCCCTTTCGGCACTTTTACCTGCCCGGCAGTGCCTACAGCAGTTATCTTTCCATGCTGCACTACCAGCACGCCATTTTCTATTGGTTTTCCGGCAATAGGGATGATCCTGGCGCCTGTAAATACATGCGGCTTTTCCTGTGCCCATGCTGAGGTGCTGCCCAGCGTTAAGGCCATGCCTAAGGCTGCCAATAATCTCTTATTGGTTTTCATAAAATATAAGGTAAGGAGGTTAGTTCAGTTCTTGAACTTAAGAATTAAATACCTTAAATAAAATAGCTTACCGATCTATAGGTATGTTCTTGCCATTTTATGCTCTCAAACTTTCCTTTTCTGCTACCGCACACCCCGCCCCATACTATACCAAAAGCACCTTAGACCAAGGTTATACTTATTGCTCTGTATTCATTTTCAGTTTAGCAGACTTATTCCGGTGTAGTTTTCCTCCATTTCAGAATTTATACTCCACTTAATTTAAACTGCTCTATACCTGTCTTGGCCAGTATTTCTCCATTTAATAAGCCTCCCTATCATAGCAGCACAAAAATTCTGTTACCTGAATTTATTTTAAAACCGTTTAATAACATATAGCACCGCATATCACTCGCATCATGAAAGTCACTGTAAAACAATATTTTATACAGCTGACCACAGTGAAAATAGCTACGCTACTACTTATAGTTCTCTGTGGCTGCTCTCCCACCACCCGGATTACCGGCACCTGGAGAAATCCGGATGTGAATAAGACCTATAATAACATTGTAATAGCCGCTCTAACGGATAATGTAAAGGCAAGACAGGAAATGGAAAATGACCTGCAGATGCAGTTACAGATGCGCGGCATCAAGGCCACAAAGAGCCTTGATTTCTTTCCGCCTTCGTGGGCAGGCAGAAATGGGCCTGATGTAGACCTGTTGGTAGAAAGGATTAAAGGAAAAGGTATTGATGGTATTCTAACAATTGCACTAGTAGATAAGGAAACCAGAACGCGCTATGTTCCCGGCTACTACAGGTATGACCCTATGGTATATTACGGGGGATGGTACGGAAGTTTCTGGGGCTATTATTCATACTGGTATCCTATGATTTATGAACCAGGTTACTACACAGAAGAAGAGATTTATTACGTAGAAACCAACCTCTATGATGTTAGTACCGATGTTCTGATGTGGTCTGCAAAAACAAGATCGTACAGCCCTTCCAGGCTCAGAAAAGAAGCTGAAAAACTTTCGGAGATGATAGTAACTCGGTTAGGACAAGAAAATTTAATACACGCCACACTTCAGGAAGAATAAAAAAGGCACTGTAAAAGTGCCTTTTTTATTTATATCTTACTTACTCGTTGTAAACCACATGCAGTACCGTTTGCCCAACTGCTTTTAATGTATTTGGGCTGATAATGGCCATGCTATCGGAGTGGCGGTGGTGGTAATCACCAAAATAGTCTCCATCAATCGCTGTCATGTTATATTCTATGATATCGATCATCGGTATTTTAGCTATCGTGTTGATGTAGTAATGATCGTCGGTAATGGCTGAGGCATTTACATACTTAAAGTAATCAGAGTACCCTAATTTGTTGCCGGCTTTCCAAACTTTATCTACTACATCTTTTGCATAATCCATCGAGTTGCCTTCGCGGGCAAAACGTGCATTGTTAGCCCCCACCATATCCAGCAGTATGCCATACTTAGCTGTATAGTTCGGGTTGTGCTTGTTCTTGCTCCAGTACTGTGAACCCAGGCACCAGGTATCTTCTTTGTAAGGTAGTTTGCTGTTATCCGGTTGGCCGTAATCTTCCCCATCGAAAAAGAAAAGATCTACTCCTACTCCTGGCTTTTGCTGCGCGGCATTTATAGTTCTGGCAATCTCTAGAAGTACAGCTACACCGCTGCCACCGTCATTGGCACCATCAATTGGTTTATCCGGGTTGCTGCTGTCTTTGTCGGCAAAAGGACGCGTATCCCAGTGGGCTGCGAGCATAATACGCGTACCAGCTTCCGGGTTATAAGAAGCAATGATGTTGCGCAGGTTCAGCATAGTACCATCAAAGGCACGCACCTGAAATTCCTGTACTTTTACATCGGCCCCATACGCTTTTAATTTACTGATGATCCAGTCTCCTGTTGCTTTATGGGGTTCTGTATTTGGCACTCTTGGCCCGAAAGCCACCTGCTTTGCCACAAACTTATAAGCTGAATCAGCATGAAACACCGGAGCCGTTACACCAGTTGGTTCAGTTGTTTCTTCGGTAGCTACGGTTGCTTGCTCGTTATTGCTTTTCTCTGCAGGATCGCAACTATAAAGTGCCAGTGCACCGCAGAAAAGTATAGCTATCAGGTTCAATTTATTCTTCATAAGCCCAGTCGATACCGGTTTTTAAGTCTTTAATTACAATGCCCTGCTTTTTCAGCTCAGCCCGGATGGCATCTACTTTATCGTAGGCTTTGGTTGCCTTGGCTTCTTTATAAAACTCCAATATAAGCCCAAGCATTTCTTCCTGATCACCGAGCGGTTCTTCCTTCAGGCCAAGTATATCCAGCACCAGCGTTCTGTAGGTTCCTTTTATGGTATCAAATGTTCCACGTGTGAGATGGCTGATCTGCAGCTGCCCTAAGTATAAACTGTTGATCTTTTTGAGCAGGTTGAACAGCGAAGCTATCGTTCTGGCCGTGTTCATGTCATCATCTAACCCACGGAAGCAATCTTCGGTCAGTTTCAGCAGTTCCTGGTTCAGCTTTTCGTCTGGCGTAGCACCTTCTTCCGGGTACTGCATTTTATCCAGTACGCGCATTCCGTTCATCAGCTTGGTATAACCCTTACGGGCGGCCTGCAGCGCTTCGTTGCTAAAGTCCAAGGTACTTCTATAGTGCGCCTGAAGAATAAAGAAGCGTATCGTCATGGGGCTATAGGCCTGCTCCAACATCTGGTGATTGCCGCTGAATAGCTCGCTCAGGTTTATAAAGTTACCCAGCGATTTACCCATCTTCTGACCATTTACTGTGATCATGTTGTTATGAACCCAGTATTTTGCAGCATCAGAGTGGCTGTGGCTTGCCTGGCTTTGTGCTATTTCGCATTCGTGGTGCGGGAACATCAGGTCCAGTCCGCCGCCATGTATATCAAAATTATTGCCCAGGTATTTACGGCTCATGGCCGAGCATTCTAAATGCCAGCCTGGGAAACCGTCGCTCCACGGCGAAGGCCAGCGCATGATATGTGAAGGCGAAGCTTTTTTCCAAAGGGCGAAATCCAGCGGCGAACGTTTTTCTTCCTGCCCTTCGGTTTCGCGGGTATTGCTCAGCAGATCTTCTATAATGCGACCAGACAGCTTGCCATAGTTGTGGTTTTTGTTGTAAGCCGGCACATCAAAGTATACCGAGCCATTCACTTCATAAGCAAAACCGTTCTCCAATATCTCCTTTATCATCTCTATCTGCTCGATGATGTGGCCGGAGGCACGTGGCTCGATGTCCGGAGAAAGCGTATTCAGTTTTTCGAGGTCGCGGTGGTATACGTTGGTATAGTGTTGCACCACTTCCATCGGCTCCAGTTTCTGCGCCTTAGCAATCTTCTCGATCTTATCTTCACCTTCGTCCGCATCATTTTGCAAATGACCAACGTCGGTAATGTTGCGCACAAAGCGTACTTTATACTTCAGGTATTTAAGGTAACGATACAGCACATCGAAGGTAACCGCACTGCGGGCGTGGCCTAAGTGTGGCTCGCCGTAAACAGTTGGCCCGCACAGGTACATGCCCACAAACGGAGCGTGTAACGGTTCAAATACTTCCTTCTTGCGTGTGAGTGTATTGTATAGATTCAGTTTCTGTTGCATAATTATAAGTATAGGCACCAGTGGCGCCGCACTTTATAGTTGATCAGCCTGATACGGCTTATTAATAATTCAAAATTAAAAAGATCGCGCCCCAAGTCCTAACGTTACTCCTCTTCCAGCACATACTTGGCCGAGATCGGGAAATGATCCGAAAGTCCCATTTCGTAATGCGTCTGAAAACTGTAAGCCCGAAGCCCCTCACTATAAAACTGGTTATCGATGCGCAGGAACGGCAGCGGCCCGTTATAAGTTGCCCCTACTCCGGTACCTGCTTCCACAAAAGCGTTCTGCAGATTTCGGGCCAGCTGATTATAAGTATAGCTTGAAGGCATATCGTTAAAGTCGCCGCAAACTATAACCGGATGAGGCGATTCGTTAATATGTTCCAGCAGCTTTTCTACCTGGTGACTACGGGCAATAAATCCTTTTTTCAGACGACGCGCCAGGTTACGGCCTTCTTTCTTAAAGCTTTCTTCGTTACCTATAGCTGAATAAGTATTCTCAATGTCCTGCGACTTTATACTCATCGACTGAAGGTGTGTAGAGTAGATGCGCACTGTATCTCCTTTCACATTCAGGTCGGCCCAGATAGCACGATTTACATTTGACTCTCCAAAGCGGATAATCCCTTTATTTAAAATCGGGTAACGGGAAAAGATTGCCGTACCAATATCAGCCTTGTTGCGGTCAACATAAGACACAGAGAAATATCTGTATTTATCGTAGCGGTTACCAATGCGGCTAATAGTGTTATAAGTATTAGAACCACGATTGCTGTAAAACTCCTGCAGGCAGTACACATCGGCAGGGTGTGTGGCTACCCAATCAATCATTTCACTGGATGCTTCCCGGGCACTGCCATCCGTATCTGTATAAGCATTAAATACATGCACGTTGTAGCTTAGCACCTGCAAGGTTTTAGCTCCTTCCGGTTGTTCATCGCTAAAATTAAAAGCCATAAGCCGGCTATAATAACCCCAGCCAAGTATAATTACCAACAACGGCAACACTAGCAGCCACGACCGTTTAATAAGCCAGTATAGCAGGAACAGGACATTAAGCACAAGTGCACCCGGAAGCGATAAGGCCACAAATCCGGCTGGCCAGAACTCATGTGGCGGCACACGTAGACACAGCACGCCAAGCAGCACCCAAAACACCACCAGGATGTTCAGGATGAGCCAAAACCGACGCCGTATTTTTTTAAATGTATCTGACACGAAACAAACATACAAAGAAACCCTTGATGTATACTATGCCTGTTATAGAAAATAGCAGACCAATAACTGCAATTTAAGCATAATTGTAATTGCTAAAGAACTATAAAGTAGCGATGGCTGTTACATTACCAACAACACCTCCGGCCGCTACCTTTAAGGGCAGCTGCAACTCCCAGAATCAGGCAGAAACTATAAATTATATAGCCAGTAACGGACTGTATTGTATATATAATGTTTTTGTTGTAAATTTGTGACATTATTTCCAAGGAGATGAGGGGACACGAAGTCCCCTTCTTTATTTCTTATACTTGTAAACAATGGCACTAACCGCGAAAAGCATACAAGAGATGGCGGAAGCCAGTCTTCCTGACAGCGACCTGTTTATAGTGGATGTAGCCGTGTCTGATTCACCGGCTAGACCTAAAATCACGGTGCTTGCTGATGGCGAACAAGGTATAACTATTGACCAGTGTGCAACTATAAGCCGCCGTATTAACGCAAAGATTGCAGAAACCTATGGCGAAGAACTGGCTTATGTGCTGGAAGTGAGCTCACCGGGTGTAGATTTCCCGCTGACACAGCCAAAGCAGTTTAAGCGTAATGTAGGCCGCAACCTGAAGTTAAAACTACAGGATGGTATTGAAAAAACCGGCAAACTGGAAGAAGTAACCGAAACAGGTATAAACCTGACAGAAGAAGTAAAACAAAAAGGCAAAAAGGCAACGTATGTGCCTGTGCAAATACCTTTCGGGGAGATTGTAAAAGCAAATGTTGTAATATCATTTAAATAAAAAGATAATGAACAGTTCAGTCCTGATCGAGTCGTTCGCTGAGTTTGCGAAATTCAAGAACATAGACCGCCCGACCATGATGCGTATACTTGAAGACGTGTTCCGCACCATGATCCGTAAAAAGTGGGGTACCGACGAGAACTTTGACATCATCCTGAACGTGGAGAAAGGTGACCTGGAGATCTGGCGTAACCGCGAAATTGTGGACGACAACTCAGAGGACATCTGGGATCATGATAAGATTGCTTTATCGGATGCACGCAAGATAGAGCCTGACTTTGAAGTGGGTGAAGAAGTATCAGAAGAGATACAACTGGAAGACTTTGGCCGCCGCGCTGTACTTACAGCCCGCCAAACGCTGATCCAGCGCATCAAAGACATGGAAAAGGAATTGCTGTTCCAGAAGTATAAAGACCTTGTGGGTGAGATCATCTCTGGTGAAGTATACCAGGTATGGAACCGCGAAGTGTTATTACTGGACCAGGACGAGAACGAGCTGCTGATACCAAAAGGAGAGCAGATACCAAAAGACCGTTACCGTAAAGGCGATGTAGTACGTGCTGTAGTTCAGCGTGTTGAAATTGTGAACGGTAATCCAAAGATCATACTTTCACGTACATCTCCTGCATTCCTGGAGCGTTTATTTGAGAACGAAGTACCGGAGATATATGATGGTCTTATCGCTATCAAGAAAATTGTTCGTGAGCCAGGAGAGCGTGCTAAAGTAGCCGTAGAATCTTTTGACGACCGAATTGATCCGGTTGGTGCCTGCGTGGGTATGAAAGGTTCTCGTATACACAGCATAGTACGTGAGCTTGAAAACGAAAACATAGACGTTATAAACTATACTGATAACCTGGAGCTGTATATTCAGCGTGCGCTTAGCCCGGCTAAGATCAGCAGCATCAAGATAGACGAAGAGAACAAGCGTGTATCTGTGTTCCTGAAGCCAGACCAGGTATCGTTAGCAATCGGTAAAGGTGGCCAGAACATTAAATTGGCAAGCCGCCTGGTTGATATGGAGATCGACGTATTCAGAGAGTCTGAAGTATACGAAGAAGACATCAGCCTGGAAGAATTTACAGATGAGATCGAAGACTGGGTAATTGCAGAATTACGCCGCATCGGTCTGGACACAGCGAAGAGCGTACTGGCAGTTAGCAAAGAAGACTTGCTGCGCCGCACGGAGTTAGAAGAAGAAACCATTGACGACGTGCTGGCTATCCTGCGCGAAGAGTTGGAAGAAGAAGACAATCAATAGTTGTACGTTGTGCCCCATTCGCATAATTTTGAAAGAAATTACCGAGGGGCACTGCGCATTACCTGGTATAAGGGCAACTAACAATTAATATTAAGATTAAAAAGACAGCATATAGAACAAAATGGCAGAAGAACAAACAAGGAGGCTTAAACAGGTTGCGACTACGTTGAACATTGGTACATCTACCATTGTGGACTACCTCTCTGCTAAAGGTTTTGACGTGGAAAATAAACCCACTACCAAAATCACGGCAGAGCAGTTCAGTATGCTGGCTAAAGAATTCGCTTCCTCTATGCAGGACAAAATAGAGGCACACGAACTTAATATTGGTAAAAAGCCGCAAACAAACCAGGTAGTTGAGTCAGAAGTGCACCACCATGAAGTAAAGAAAACTGCAGAACCTGAGCAGGAGATCTTTATTAAAACAGTGCACCAGCCAAAAGGCGAAACAGCTGAACCAAAAACACCTGAAGCACCTGCAAAACCAGCAGAAACTGCTCCTGAGCCTAAATTGCCAGGCATAAAAGTACTGGGCAAAATAGAGCTGGATGCAAAAGGTAACCCGATACCAAAGCAGGCTCCAAAGCCAGCTCCAGCACCGGCTCCTGCGCCTGTGGCAACACCAGCACCAGTAGCTGAGAAACCTGCTCCGGCCCCTGCGCCTGTAGCAGAAAAACCATCAGCTCCGGCACCGGAAGCACCAGCTCCTGCTGCCCCTGTAAAACCAGTTGAACAGCCAGCTCCCGCAGCTAAAAAACCAGCAACGCCTGCGCCTGCGCAACCGGCGGCTCCAGTTGCTGAAAAGCCTGCGGCACCTGCGACACCAGTAACAGCTACCCCTGAGAAGGTGGCGGCACCAACCACTGCACCTGAGCCAACGCCAGCTGCACCCGGAAAACCTTCGGAACAAGAGTCAGAACCAATAGAAACAATTACAGCAAAAGCCGACCAGTTAAAAGGCCTTACTGTACTGGGCAAGATCGAATTACCAGACAGCTCACGCAGAAAAGGTACTAAACCTGTAGCTTCCTCAGATGATAGGAAAGCCGGTAAAAAGAAAAAGCGCAAGCGCATTATAGTTCCTACTGAAGGAGGCCAACAGCCTTCGCAACAACAGCAGGGTGGTGGCCAAGGCCAGGGACAGGGTCAAGGCCCACGTCCGGGTGGAGGACAACAAGGTGGCGGCCGTCCTCATGGCGGTGGAGCACCACACCATGGGCAGGGCCCACGTCCTGCAGGTGGTGGCAGAAACCAACAGCGCAGCACATTTACTCCACGTCCTGAAAAGGCAGAAGTTACTGATAAAGAAATCCAGGAGCAGATTAAGGCAACTCTTGCCAAACTGAGTGGCGGTAAAGGAGCTGGAGGTAACAGAGCCAAGTATCGTCGTGAGAAACGTTCAGCTATTGCCGATGCAACAGAAGAGCGCCGTATGATGGAAGCCGCAGAGTCTAAGACACTGCGCGTAACTGAATTCGTATCGGCAAACGACCTTGCATCACTGATGAACGTGAGTGTGAACGACGTTATTAAGGTGTGTATGCAACTTGGTATGTTCGTTTCCATTAACCAACGTCTGGATGCAGAAGCGATCACTATTATTGCAGATGAGTTCGGTTATTCTGTTGACTTCATTACAAGTGAAGACGAACAGGCACTGGAGCATATAGAAGAGGATGCAGAAGAAAACCTGGAAGAACGTGCTCCGATCGTTACGATCATGGGTCACGTTGACCACGGTAAAACTTCATTACTTGACTACATCCGTGATGCGAACGTAACAGCCGGTGAAGCCGGTGGTATTACACAGCACATTGGTGCCTATAAAGTAAAAACAGAAAGCGGACGTACAGTTACGTTCCTGGATACACCTGGTCACGAAGCCTTTACAGCGATGCGTGCCCGTGGTGCCAAAGTAACGGACGTTGTTATTATTGTGGTAGCAGCCGACGACTCGGTGATGCCTCAGACAAAAGAAGCAATCAACCACGCGCAGGCAGCCGGTGTACCAATTATCATTGCACTTAACAAAATAGATAAACCATCTGCTAACCCGGACAAAGTTCGTGAAGAGCTTGCTCAAATGAACATTCTGGTGGAAGAATGGGGTGGTAAATATCAGTCTCAGGAAGTATCAGCAAAAACTGGCCAAGGTGTAAATGACCTGCTGGAGAAAGTATTGCTGGAAGCAGAACTACTGGAACTGAAAGCTAACAAAAACAGAAATGCAGTAGGTACTGTAATTGAAGCTGCTCTGGATAAGGGCCGTGGATATGTAGCTACAATGCTGGTACAAACCGGTACACTTCATGTGGGTGATGTAGTATTGGCAGGCTCGCATTACGGTAGAGTAAAAGCGATGACTGACCACCGTGGCCGCAAGATGAAAGAAGCTGGCCCATCTACTCCGGTTCAGTTACTGGGTCTGGACGGCGCTCCACAGGCAGGTGATAAATTTGTTGTAATGGAGTCTGAACGTGAAGCCCGTGAAATTGCATCAAGCAGAGCACAGGTACAGCGTGAACAAAGCTTACGTACCCGTAAACACATCACACTTGATGAAATCGGTCGTCGTCTGGCAATTGGTACTTTCAAAGAACTGAACGTGATTGTTAAAGGTGACGTGGATGGTTCGGTAGAAGCACTTTCTGACTCATTACTGAAACTGTCTACTCCGGAAGTTCAGGTAAGCATCATCAACAAAGGGGTGGGTGCCATCTCCGAATCTGATGTATTGCTGGCATCTGCTTCAGATGCGATCATCATCGGTTTCCAGGTTCGTCCGTCACAGAATGCGCGTAAACTGGCAGAGCAGGAGCAAATAGATGTGCGCCTGTACTCTATCATCTACGATGCCATAAACGAAGTGAAGGATGCCATGGAAGGTATGCTTGCTCCTACCCTGAAAGAAGAGATTACAGGTAACGCAGAAGTGCGTGATGTGTTCAAGATCACAAAGGTAGGTACTATTGCAGGTTGTATGGTTACAGATGGTACAATTCAGCGTAACAACAAGGTGCGTTTAGTACGTGATGGTATAGTAGTACTGGATGGTGAGATACTGGCTCTGAAGCGTTTCAAAGATGATGTGTCTGAAGTAAGACAAGGCTTTGAGTGCGGTATCAGCCTGAAAAACTACAACGACATACAGGTAGGTGATATTATCGAAGCTTACGTTGAAAAAGAAGTGAAGCGTACTCTATAAGTATAGCTTTAAGTATAAAAGAGAAAGCCCCTGGTAAACCAGGGGCTTTCTCTTTTTATAACAACTACAAAAAATTAACGTCTGTTACGGGCAAGCATGCGTTTGTCGCGGCGGTGCTTTTTATGCATTTCTTTTTCCCGCTTTTCAATAGCTTTCATCTTTTTGCTGTTCTTGATGCGCTTTTTATCAAAAGGAGATTTTTTTGCTCCCTTAGCTTCATAATCGTTAAAACGTTTATCTAGCCCGGAACCACGTGCGCCCACTTCATCGGTACCAGAGCCTTTGTTAGTCTTTGATGTTCCCCAATATTCATCCTTGGTACTGGAACCCATGGTATTAGGAGCACTTTGTGCTTTTGCTTCAGTAAAAGCAAGCAATACGCCAAGGCAAAAGAAGGAAAGCAATATTTTTTTCATGCTGAAAATGATAATGTGCAAAAGTATAACGGTACCAGACCAAAAAGTTATATAAATTCTGCTTACAAACAGTAGAAAAAACTATAAAAGTTCGTTTGGCAAAACTTATAATATGGGTAAACTGATGTAAGAAAAGATGAAAAGCTAGCTACAATTTAACTTATCAACTTTATACGTATAAAAAACTAGTAGTGAAACAGCTACAGCGGCTTACTATTAGACTGATTCTTAAGAATGTCGCGTATTTCTGTGAGTAGAACTTCTTCTTTATTAGCGGGCGGCGCTGGTGCGGCAGCTTCTTTTTCGCGGAGCCGGTTAATAGTGCGCACCAACAGGAAAATAGCAAAGGCTATAATCAGAAAATTCACGACAGCCTGCATGAACAAACCATAATTAATGGATACAGCTGGTGCTATTTCTTTTCCGTTCTCTATAACAGCATCTTTGAGCACAAGTTTAAGCGCACTAAAATCTACCTGACTTATAATAAGCCCAAGCGGAGGCATTATGATATCATCCACCAGTGATTTGGTAATACCACCAAAAGCGGCACCAATAACAACACCCACGGCAAGGTCTATTACATTTCCTTTAACTGCAAATTTTTTAAACTCGGTTATAAAACCCATTACTGTTTTCTTATTTACTTAAACCCAAATATACTATAATATTATAAAAAGCCTTTTTAAGGCACTGCTATACCCACTTAGAGTTGTGCCGTATACTTGGCAGCCACAGGTCAGATAAATTAAATGAAATGACTATATTTGTGGCCTAAAAATTTATTCAAAAAGAGCTGGAATAACCTATGGCCACTTACGAAAACCTGCTGCTGAACATTCAAGACGGCATCCTGACAATAACTATAAACAGGGCTGACAAGATGAACGCACTTAACATTGATACTGTGCGCGAGATAAAGGCAGCAATGCAGCAAGTATATGATGATGCAAGTATAAAAGGTGTGATCATTACTGGGGCAGGTGCAAAAGCGTTTGTAGCCGGTGCAGACATTGCCGAGATTGCAGAACTTAGTGAAGTAAACGCAAGAAACTTTGCTGAGCGTGGTCAGGATGTTTTTAGCATGATCGAGCATTGTAACAAGCCTGTTATTGCCGCTGTTAATGGTTTTGCACTGGGTGGAGGTTGTGAACTGGCTATGGCCTGCCATATGCGTGTGGCTACTACCAATGCTAAATTCGGGCAGCCGGAAGTTAATTTAGGTTTGATACCTGGTTATGGTGGCACGCAGCGCCTGCCTTTATTAATTGGCAGAGGCAAAGCCTTAGAGATGATGATGACCGGTGATATGATCTCAGCTGATGAAGCAAAAGCCCTTGGTCTTGTGAATCATGTGGTAGCTCCGGAAGAATTATTCTCTACCTGCGAAACTATACTTCAGAAGATAATGGGCAAAGCTCCACTGGCTATCGGGCTGGTAATTGAGTGTGTAAATGCCGTATTTGATAAAGAAGAAAACGGTTTCCAGACAGAGGCCAATTCTTTTGCACGTTGCTGCGCTTCCGAAGATTTTGTAGAAGGAACAAACGCCTTTCTTGAAAAACGCAAACCTGCCTTTAAAGGCCTATAGTTCATTTACCTCCCCGACCTAAGATAGCAAAATGAGTATAGCCAAGAAACTGGTCGGGCAGACTGCTGCCTATGGTTTAAGCAGTATAGTTGGGCGCATGCTCAATTATCTGCTAATACCCATCTATACCAGTGTTTTTCTAACCGAAGAGTATGGCGTAGTAACTTATCTGTATGCGTTTGTCGGCTTTTTTAACGTGCTGTATACCTATGGCATGGAAACCGCTTTTTTCCGGTTCGCCAACAAGCAGGGTGCTGACAAGTATAAAATCTACAACCAGGTACTCAGCGCTATCTTAACCAGCAGTGTTATACTTACCAGTATACTTATGCTGCTCTCGGGGCCTATTGCAGATTATAAGAACTTCTCGGAACAGGAACAGAATTACATCCTTTGGCTGGCGGCTATACTTGCCATCGATGCTATAGTTGCCATACCTTTTGCCTGGCTCCGCCTGCAGGGTAAAGCTGTAAAGTTTGCCTCCATTAAAATGGCAAACATTATAATTACAGTAGTTGCCAATGTATTCTTCCTGTGGTTTTGCCGAGAGATCTATAACGGTACATTTTTACCAAGCCTGCGCCCCTTTATAACATCTATTTATGATCCGACTTTTGGTATTGGTTACATCTTCCTGATAAACCTGGCAGCAAATGCGCTACTCATACCCATGCTATGGAAAGAGTTGCGCATTTTCAGGTTAAATCTGAATTTCAATCAATTACGGCCACTGCTGGTTTATGCTTACCCGATCATGTTAATGGGCATGGCTGGTATGGTAAACGAAATGATCGACCGCATTTTGTTAGAAGAATGGTTGCCAGAAAGCTTTTACCCGGGCCGTAGCAATACAGCTGCAGTTGGTATTTACGGTGCCTGTTATAAGCTTTCTATCTTCATGACGCTGGCTATTCAGGCATTCCGTTATGCCGCCGAGCCGTTTTTCTTTTCCCAGTCTGAGGATAAAAATTCTCCGCAGACCTTTGCCATCATCATGAAATGGTTTGTGATCATCTGCGCGGCTATGTTCCTGTTCATTTCTGTGTTCCGTGACGATTTTGGCTATTTATTTCTGCGCAAACCAGAATACCGTGAAGGATTAATGGTAGTACCGGTACTGTTGCTCGCGAATCTGTTCCTGGGTGTTTACTATAACCTGTCGGTGTGGTTTAAGCTTACTGATAAAACAAAGTATGGCACCTACATCAGCTTTGCCGGAGCAGCCATTACGATACTTTTAAACCTGCTGCTTATACCTGTGTTGGGATACATGGGCTCGGCTATAGCAACATTGGTTTGCTACTTTAGTATGGCACTTGCCAGTTACCTGCTGGGCAACCGCCACTACCCTATTCCATACCCAGTAAAAACTATAGCCGGCTATATACTATTCGCTACAGCGTTGGTTTGGGCAACTATAGCTATTGATATCGAAAACTGGTGGGCGCGTCACGCTTTTAACCTAGCTGTGTGCATAGCCTTTGCAGCTGTAGTCTGGCTGTCTGAGCGTCGTCGCCTGCTTAAACTATAAATCTTTATTTTCAGAAGATGAACAACAAGAACTTGCCCGTTAACGTCATTAATCAATCCAAGCATGTATTGCCTCATTACCAGACCGAACACTCGGCTGGCATGGACCTGCGTGCCAACCTGGACGCACCTGTTACGTTAAAGCCGCTTCAGCGTGCACTTATACCTACAGGGCTATTCATAGAATTACCTGAAGGACACGAAGCACAGATTCGCCCAAGAAGCGGACTGGCATACAAACATGGTATTTCCATCGTTAACAGCCCGGGAACTATAGACGCCGATTACCGTGGCGAGATAAAAGTGCTGCTAATTAACTTGTCGGATCAGGATTTTGTAGTGGAAGATGGCGAGCGCGTAGCACAAATGGTAGTAGCCAGGTATGAGCGCGTAGCATGGCAGGAGGCAGAATCGCTAACCGATACAGAACGCGGTGCCGGCGGCTACGGAAGTACGGGCACAAAGTAGAAGCGTGTTTTGTGTTTCGTTTTTGGTATTTCGAGGATAAATAAAACTAAAGACTCGAAATACAACACACGAAAAACTATAAACGAAAATTAAGCTGTAGCATAAAGCTGTGGCAATAACTATAACTTATACTTAATCAAAATAATAGCTATGAGGATAATTATACCTATGGCCGGAATGGGCAAGCGTATGCGCCCACATACTTTAACTGTTCCTAAACCACTTATACCTATTGCGGGTAAGCCAATTGTGCAGCGCCTTGTAGAAGACATTGCCAAAGTTTGCCACGAGCCTATTGAGGAGGTGGCTTTCATTATCGGCCATTTTGGCGAGGCTGTTGAGAATGACCTGAAAAGTATAGCTCAACAGATTGGCGCCAAAGGAACTATAGTTTACCAGGAAGAAGCCCTGGGAACTGCGCACGCCATTATGTGTGCCAAAGAGTCGCTGGACAGCAAAGTAGTAGTAGCTTTTGCAGATACACTTTTCAAAGCTGATTTTAAACTGGACACCAATTCAGATGGAACGATCTGGGTGCAGCGCGTGGAAGACCCACGTGCATTTGGTGTAGTTAAACTGAATGAGAGCGGCGAGATCACAGACTTCATAGAAAAACCACAGGAGTTTGTTTCTGATATGGCCATTATCGGGATCTACTATTTCCGTGACGGTGCTTACCTGCGCAGCGAACTGCAGTACCTGTTGGATAACAACATCATGGACAAAGGCGAGTACCAGTTAACAAACGCCCTAGAGAACATGAAGAACAAAGGCACCAGGTTTATACCTGCTGTTATCTCTGAGTGGTTAGATTGCGGAAATAAAAACGCAACTGTTTATACTAATCAACGCTATTTAGAGTATATAAAGAATGAGCAGGGCCTGGTAGCTTCTACAGCTAAATTGGTTAACTCAGTGGTTATTCCGCCGGTATATATAGGAGAGAATGTAGTGATAGAAAATTCTGTAGTGGGACCGCATGCATCTATCGGCAACAACAGCAGTTTAACTAACTCCATCGTAAGCAACTCCATTGTACAGGAGAGTACTTCGATCAAAAACGGGAACATAACAAACTCAATGCTGGGCAATTTTGTTTCCTATGAAAGAAGCCAGTCGGACCTGAGCCTTGGCGACTACAATACGCTTTTAGAATAGGATTAATATGAAATCACAGTTCAGAAACATCGTTCTGGTTACGTGCTGCATCGCTTTTATGGCGACCGGTGCTGCCAATGCCCAACTGGGTAAAAAGAAAGGCAAAGCACAGCAGGCTACTCCGGCAGAGGTTACGGCACCAGCCCAGCCTTCGGAGCAGGAGCAGCTAATAAGCGAGTCGTTGTTTCTGGATGGAGTAAAACATTTTATGCTGGAGGACTACGACAAAGCCCTCCAGCTTTTTCAGAAAGCCTATACCCTGACGCCGGATAATGCAGCCATAAACTATAAGCTGGCTGAGACTTACATGGTGCTCAAGAACCCGAAAGCAGCCACTCCGTTTGCACAAGCGGCTATTACAAAAGAACCCAAAAACGCATATTATTATTTACTGCTGGCCCAACTGCACACCGAGCAGAAACAGTTTACCGAAGCCGCACAGGCCTACAATGACCTGATGCGTAATGTACCGGACTCTGATCAATACCTTTTCCAGTTAGCTGATTTATACTTATCTCAATCAAAATATAGTGATGCACTTAAGACTTATGATCGTATTGAGAAAAAGTTTGGTTCGATGGAGCAGCTCAGTGTAAACCGTCAACAGATTTATCTTCGTCAGAAAAACGTACCCAAAGCCATTGAAGAAGGTGAAAAACTATTGGCTGGCAACCCGAGCGATGTCCGCTACTTTCTGGCACAAGCCGAACTATACAATGCCAACCAGCAAACCGATAAAGCTATAGTTACCTTGCAAAAGGCGCTGCGTATGGAGCCAAACAATCCATTTGCACACCTGATGCTCTCAGACCTGCACCGCCAGAAAGGTGAGCGCGAGCAATCTGAAAAAGAAATTAAACTGGCCTTTGCCAGCCCTGAACTGGATATTGATACCAAAGTCCGTATCCTGGTTGATCTTATCCGGCAGCTGCCAAACCGCGAGATAGAAGATGTATCGCTGGAACTGGTTGACCTGACCATACAGAGCCACCCGGAAGAGGCCAAAGCTTATGCCGTAGCCGGCGACCTGCAAACCATAGTTGGTAAAAAAGCGGATGCCCGTAACAACTATCTGAAAGCTGTAAAACTGGATGATTCACACTTCAAGATATGGCAGCAGATCGTGTTGCTGGATGCAGAACTGAATGAATCAGCAGCATTGGTAAAACATTCGGAGCAGGCGTTGGAGCTTTTCCCGAACCAGGCAATTTTCTGGTTCTACAACGGCACAGGCCATCTTATTGAAAAGAATTACGACAAAGCTGTAAAATCGCTGGAACATGGCAAGCGCCTATCGGTGGCTGAGCCCGATCTGGTAGCCCAGTTTAATATGCAGTTAGGTGATGGCTATAATTCATTGAAAGACTATAAAAGATCAAACGAGTCGTACGAGGCAGTATTGGAACACGATGCTGATAACGAACACGTACTGAACAACTATAGTTACTTCCTTTCTGTCAGAAACGAAAACCTGACAAAAGCAAAAGAAATGGCATCACGCCTGGTTCAGAAATTCCCTAATAACCCTACATACCTAGATACTTATGCCTGGGTGCTTTACAAGTCCGGCGACTATAAAAATGCGCTGAAGTACCTGGAGCAGGCTGTAGCCCTTTCGGATGATGCCACTATTGTAGAGCATTATGGGGATGTGCTTTTCAAACTTGGCAAAAAAGACGAGGCCATTGCCCAGTGGCAGCGTGCCAAACTGAAAGGTGAAGCTTCGGCTTTCATCGATAAAAAGATAAAAGACAAAAAGCTTTATGAATAAGATTCTTCTGTATGGCCTGCTAAGTATAGCTATACTTTCGGGTTGCAAGAAAGAAGTAGTACCAGCTGCTGCCGAAACTGTTACCGAAACCGTTGGACGCGTATCGGTTAAAAATATTGAATTTAATTACCTGACTGCCAAAGGCCAGCTTAAACTGGAAGATAAAGGCGAAACCACCAGCTCCGGCTATACACTCCGTATTAAAAAAGACAGCGTGATCTGGGTATCGGTGCAGCCAGGTTTGGGTATAGAAGCTGCCCGCTTGAAAGTAACACAAGACTCTGTTCACCTGATCAACCGCATACACAAAGAGTACCTGGCAACCGATTATAGTTTCCTGAGCGACAAGTTTCAGGTAAACATGAACTATGAAGTGCTGCAGGCTATACTTTTAGGCAACTATCAGGCACAGGGCCAGGAAAAAGTAATGGACGCTGACCAGTTACAACACATCCAGCAGCTGCGCACCAACCTGCTCTTCGATTACTTTGTAGGTCGCGATAGCCAGAAATTGCAGCAACTGAATGTAAAAGACCAGCAGACACAAAACACCATTATTGTAAAGTATAACAACTTTCAGGAAGTGGGCCAGGTAGCGTTTGCACACGAAATGGCAGCTGAAGTACAACAGAAAGGTATAGCATCTACGTTCACGCTGAACCATACCAAAGTAACTACTACCGACGAAATCCTCACTTTCCCTTTCGCTGTTCCATCTGACTACAAGAGGCTATAAATTAATAAATTGCCGGGGCTATTGGCACTTGGCATATAGTTTTGCCATATTTGTAAATTCAGAGCAGAGAATCCCATAGTTCATGAAGGCCCTTTACAAATTAGTCCTTCTCTTGCTTATAGTTGTGACTCCTTTCGTTGCCGATGCGCAGAAAAAGAAATCGAAAGCACAACTGGAGCGGGAAAAGAAGGAAAACCTTACCCGTATTAAAGAAGCAAGTCGCATCCTGAAGCAAACAAAAGCGCAGAAGGAAGCCAGTATTGGTCAGCTAAACGCTATCAAAGAAAAAATTACTGTTCAGAGAGGCGTCATCAGTAATATCTCCCGCGAGATCAATTACATTGAATCAGATGTAGAAGAAACTGAAGGTATAGTTGGTGCTTTGCAGTCTGACCTGGAAAAACTGAAAGCAGAATATGCGGATATGATCTATGCTGCATCTAAAACATCCAGCAACTACAATAAATTAATGTTCCTGTTTGCCTCCGATAACTTTAACCAGTTGGTGATGCGCATGCGCTACCTGCAACAATACTCAGAAGCACGCCAGAAACAGGTAGAACAAATTAATAAGGTACAGTCTGCTTTAACCGGGCAATTAACTATACTGGAGCAAAAGAAGCGTGAAAAGAAGAACCTGCTAACGATACAGCTCACTGAGACCAAGAACCTGCAGACACTTAAAACGCAGCAGGATAGTGTTATAAGCCGACTTAGCAAACAGGAGCAAAACCTGCAACAGGAAGTAGCGCAGCGCCAGCAGTCGGTTAAAAAGCTTGAGAGATTAATTGCAGATATTGTACGCGAAGAAATTGCGCGTGCAGCCCGCGCCGCCCGTGCAGCAGGCACTAAAACAAGCGGTAGCACAAATAAAGTAACGCTTACACCTGAGACGGCTCTTATTTCTTCGTCTTTTGCAGGTAACAAAGGCAGATTGGCATGGCCAGTAGAGCGAGGCTTTATATCGCAGCGTTTTGGCCGCCATAACCACCCGGTTCTGAAAGGTGTTGTAGTAGAGAACCGTGGTATTGATATCCAGACGTCGCAGGGAGCAACGGCACGTGCCATATTTGAAGGAAAAGTTGTTACCGTAGCCAGTGTACCAGGTATGAACAATATTGTAATGGTGCAGCATGGCGAATACTTTACAGTATATGCCAAACTTAAAACCGTAAGCGTACAAACCGGCCAGGTAGTAAAACTGAAACAAAGTATAGGTACAGTCTACACCAACTCTGATGGCACAACCGAACTGCAGTTCCAGGTATGGAAAAACAGCTCAACGCTAAACCCCCAAACCTGGATCAGCCCTAAGTAACGAAATTATAAAAGCAAAAGCCGCAGCTATAAAGTATAGCTGCGGCTTTTGCTTTTATAATTATATTATCTTTTCGGGAACAGGCCTAAAATAAAAAAACACCCTACAGTGCAGGGTGCCTTTCCAAGCTATGAAAACAAACTTAATTTTATATATCTAAGCCGAAATAAGATAAATCTTAAAACTGCCAGAAATACCATACGAAGATACTACTTACACCATACTTCTGCAAGTCTGCCCATCAACTCTTTTCAGTATTTATACCTGATAACCAAGTTTATGAAACTAACCGGAGCCTTTTTATAAGGCGATCAGTACAGAAAGCATCTTAACAAAAATTTATACTTCAATTGGAGTGCCAGAAAACCCGAAATTGGTTAACTACCTGACTAGTAATAACAATATACGGAAACTGAAATATTAAGATTCCCAAATAAGGAAAATATTTTACCGATATGGGAAAAATATACTTCTAACTTCACTTAAAATACTAAAACACAGTGTGAAAAAAATTTTCAAAAAAAATTTAATCTCCTGTACATCAGCCCGGCAGCTGCTCTCAACTATACAATCCACTGCCAGAATAAACTAATATGCTTTGTTGTGAGTTTATTTAAAATATAACCTTTAATTTTGTGGGAATTTATCTTAAAATCTAATACTATGAGTATTACAAACATTTTTTGCTTTTGGGGAGGCCTTGGCGGAACAGAAGTTGTGCTTATCCTGGTAGCTATCTTATTGTTCTTTGGTGCTAAAAGAATCCCTGAATTAGCACGTGGTCTTGGTAAGGGTATCCGCGAATTTAAGGATGCGACCAAAGAGATTAAGAATGATGTGGAAAGTTCGGTAAAAGACGAACCGCAGAAGCAATAAAACTAACCTTTTAAGCTATGTGCTTAGGTACAATTTTCCTTTTCCTGGGCGACCTGGGCGGAGGAGAGATGATGGTCATCATGACTGCCATCTTATTATTGTTTGGTGCAGACAAGATTCCGGGTATGGCACGCGGCCTTGGTCGTGGTATCCGAGAGTTTAAAGATGCGACCAACGAAATCAAACACGAACTGGAACGTTCTATCGAGGACGATAACAAACCTAAAAAAGTTTGAGACCATACAACTCCCTACGCGACATCCGCACTGATATTGCCAACGGGCAGGTTACGTGCAAACAATTAGTAGCGCATTATCTCCAAAACATTAAGGAGAAGGCCGCTCTTAATGCCTTTTTAGAAGTATTTGAAGAAGAAGCCCTGACACAGGCTGATGCCATTGACCAGAAATTGGCTAATGGTACAGCGGGTAAACTGGCCGGTATGGTAATTGGCGTGAAAGACGTTATTGCCTATAAAGGTCATGGCCTGCAGGCTTCCAGCCAGATTCTGGATGGGTTTGAATCGCTGTATACTGCCACTGCTTTAGAGCGCCTTATAGCTGAGGACGCTATTATTATAGGCCGGCAGAACTGCGATGAGTTTGCAATGGGAGCATCAAATGAAAACTCATCTTTCGGACCAGTTCTGAACGCCGATGACACTACTCGTGTACCGGGTGGTTCTTCAGGTGGTTCTGCGGTATCAGTGCAGGCTGATATGTGCCTGGCTGCTATTGGTTCTGATACCGGTGGTTCTGTACGCCAGCCTGCTTCGTTTTGCGGAGTGGTTGGGTTAAAGCCTACCTATTCCCGTATTTCCCGCTATGGCCTTATCGCCTATGCTTCTTCTTTCGACCAGATTGGTTTATTTACAAAAAGCGTAGAAGATGCTGCCTTGTTGCTGGAAGTAATGGCCGGACCAGATGAGTATGACAGTACTGCCAGCCACCAGCCGGTTCCAAACTACAGCACCCTACTGCAGTCTGATAAAAAGTATAAGATCGGTTACATCCGCGACTGCTTCGAGAGCGAAGGCCTTGACACAGAGGTAAAAGAAAGTATACTTGGTGTAAAAGACATGCTGCAGAACGAGGGTCACCAGGTTGAAGCAGTAGAATTCCCATACCTGGACTACATGGTGCCGACCTACTATATTTTAACTACAGCCGAAGCCAGCTCAAACCTGGGTCGCTACGATGGTGTAAAATATGGTTACCGTAGTCCCAATATCTCTGACCTTACATCGTTGTACAAAAAAACCAGATCCGAAGGTTTTGGTAAAGAAGTACAGCGCCGTATCATGCTGGGCACTTTCGTTCTTAGCGCAGACTATTATGATGCGTATTACACAAAGGCTCAGAAAGTTAGAAGGCTGATAAAGGAGAAGACCGATGAATTGCTTCAGAAGTATGATTTCCTTATATTGCCTACAGCTCCGACTACAGCCTTTAAAATCGGGGAGAATACAGCTAATCCGTTAGCAATGTATCTGGCTGATATTTTTACAGTGCAAGCTTCTTTGGCTGGTGTTCCGGCAATTTCTATTCCGGTTAGCCGCGACACCAACGGCCTTTCCATCGGGTTACAATTAATGACCCGCTCATTCGATGAGGCAGCTTTGCTGGCTTTCTCGAATTACATACTGGATAAGATTCCCGTTGAAGCATAGTTAATTTATGACATATTCTAAACTCTTTACCGTAGTTGCGGCTATAGTTGGCGGCATCTGGGCAACCTATGCTCAGGCAAAACCAGCCGGTCTCAAGTATGAAATCACCGCTTTGGGTGATACAGTCTTAGGCCCTTTGGGTGATACTACTCAGTTGACGCCTGAAGAACTGGCGCTGCTGGTGGAGTATATCCCAAATGAGCCTAATGATGTGATCCAGGACAGGCTGAGTTGTATAGAGTCAGAGATACCACTTACATTTAATCCATTTGTAAGAAGCTTCATCGATTATTTCACCATCCGCAACCGCAAGTATACACGCACCATGATCTCGCGCGAAAATGTATACTTCCCACTTTTTGAGAAATACCTTAAGAAGTATAACATGCCGGATGAGATGAAATACCTGGCTATAGTTGAGTCTGGCCTTAATCCTAAAGCGGCCTCCTGGGCAAAAGCAGTTGGTTTATGGCAGTTCATACCTGATACGGGCAGGGAATACGGTTTGGACCAGAACAACTTTATAGATGAGCGCATGGACCCGGAAAAAGCGACAGATGCAGCTTGCCGTTTCTTACGCCGTCTTCACAAAACTTATGGCGACTGGGAACTGGCTATGGCTGCTTATAACTGTGGTCCAGGCAACGTGAATAAAGCAATTCGCAGAGCGGGCGGTGGTAAAAAATCATTCTGGGAAATCTTCCCTTACCTGCCTAAAGAAACGCGCAGTTACGTACCGTCTATGACGGCGGTAATCTATGCCATGAATTATGCACCGCAGCACAACATCTTCTCAGATTCAATACTTTATGTACAGGATGTTGAGACGTTAACGATAAACCAGGCAGTAGACCTGGAGCAACTGGCAGAAGAACTCCACATTGATTCTAAGACCCTGCTGGCGCTAAACCCCGAAATCAGGAAAAAAGTATTGCCGGCAAGCACCCGCAACTATAAATTGCGTGTACCTGCTGACAGAGCTCAGTTATTGGCATCTGCTGAAAATGTAAGCTGTATGATAGCGGCAGCTACTCCTGTGGCTCCAAAACCAAAACCAGAGCCAATACAGGAACGTGAGCCAGCTAAAGCTCCTGTTCTGCTGGCCTCCAGCACTACTCCTGCTGCTACCACACAAGTCGACAGCACCGAAAAGATGTTTTATACAGTTAAACGTGGCGACAATCTTTCAACGATAGCAACAAAGCATAATGTAACGGTAGAGCAACTGAAAGAATGGAATAACCTGCGCAGGTCAACTATAGTTTCTAACCAGAAACTAACTGTTTATCAACCGAAAGCTACTGAAGCTATTGCGATGGCTACGCCAGAAGATGAAGCAGAGACGAAAACCACAGTTGCTAAGAAATCAACCAAACCAGCACTTAAGGTTTCAGAAAAACAGCAGGAAATCATACATCATGTGCAGCCAGGCGATACACTGTGGAATATATCGCAGAAGTATAACGGCATAAGCGTAGAGCAGATTAAGAAACTGAACAAATTAAAGTCAAACGAGATTAAGCCAGGACAAAAACTTATACTTGGCTAACCCGAACAGGCTCAGATATCAACAGCACCTTCTTAACCGGGAGGTGCTGTTTTATTATATTACAACCTAAATCAGCATACTTTTAGGCACATAGCCGTATCTTTGGCTCCTGATTTTTTGATTAACAACAATTTCTTATGAAATTGGCTTTTTACAAGCGACCTAAAATAGCAGAGACGATTTGCCTCTGCCGATAAACATGTATTACCTATGATTAAAGTTAACAAGGAAGATGCTCTGAATTACCACATGGAAGGTAAGCCAGGCAAGATCGAAGTAATCCCGACCAAAATGGTAAGCACCCAGCACGACCTGGCGCTGGCTTACTCGCCTGGTGTAGCGGAACCCTGCAAAGAAATAGCTGCCGATAAAGAAAATGTGTATAAGTACACGGCAAAAGGTAACCTGGTTGGTGTTATATCAAATGGCACGGCTGTACTTGGCTTAGGTAACATTGGCCCGGATGCATCTAAGCCAGTAATGGAAGGAAAAGGTGTATTGTTCAAAAAATTCGCGGGTATAGATGTTTTCGATATCGAGATTGACTGCACCGACCCTGCCGAATTCGTACGCATCGTAAAATCACTGGAGCCTACCTTTGGTGGTATTAACCTGGAAGATATCAAGGCGCCGGAAAGCTTTAAGATAGAGAATGCCCTGAAAGAGCAGATGAATATTCCGCTCATGCACGATGACCAGCATGGTACGGCTATTATATCTGCTGCGGCCTTACTTAATGCTCTGGAGCTTGCCGGCAAAAGTATAGAAAAGGTGCACATCGTGATGAACGGTGCCGGTGCTGCTGCCATTGCCTGTGCTAAACTATATGTAGCCTTGGGTGCCAAAATGGACAACATCGTAATGTTCGACAAGGAAGGAATAATCATTCCGGAGCGTAACGACTTGGATATTTATAAGGCACAGTTTGTAACTATGCGCAAGATCAATACCTTGGAAGAAGCCATGCGCGACGCAGATGTGTTCGTAGGTTTATCTGCCGGAAATGTATTGCCTGCCGAGTATGTAAAGCTGATGGCGAACAACCCGATCATTTTTGCGTTGGCCAACCCGGACCCGGAAATTCCTTATGACGTGGCCATGGCTACCCGCGAAGACCTGATCATGGCAACCGGCCGTTCCGACCATCCTAACCAGGTAAATAACGTACTTGGTTTCCCTTACATTTTCAGGGGAGCGTTGGATGTGCGTGCTACTGAAATTAACGAAGCCATGAAACTGGCTGCTGTACGTGCGCTGGCTAAACTGGCAAAAGAGCCTGTTCCGGATATAGTACACAAAGCTTACGGCGACAACACGATCTCATTCGGCAGATTTTACCTGATACCCAAGCCATTGGATCCACGCCTGATAACTACGGTTTCGCCGGCAGTAGCCAGAGCCGCTATGGAAAGCGGTGTGGCTAAATACCCGATCACGAACTGGGAAGCATACGAGCAGGAACTGCAGGAGCGCATCGGCATCGACCAGAAGCTGATGACCCGTATTACCAACCAGGCCAAGAAAGACCCTAAACGTGTTGTTTTTGCTGAAGCAGACCATTACAAGATTCTGAAAGCAGCTCAGACGGTTAAAGAGCAGCTCATCGCAAACCCTATACTTTTAGGTAACCGCCAGCGCATCAAAGACATGATCAAGGAATATAATCTTGATCTTGGAGATGCTGAGATCATTGATCCGTTTGAGGAAGATGCGAAACGCGAAGAGTTTGCCCAGATACTTTACAAAAAGCGCCAGCGCAAAGGCCTGACCTTATTTGATTGCCGCCGCCTTGTACGCGACAGAATTTACTTTGGTAGCCTGATGCTGGAAACCGGTGAAGTTGATGCGCTTATCTCTGGCCTTACCCGCGATTACTCCAGAACTATACTTCCGGCTATACAGGTAATTGGAGTAGAAGAAGGCGTAAACAAAGTGGCAGGTATGTACATCATCCTGAACAAAAAAGAGCCTTATTTCTTTGCTGATACGACTGTAAATGTAAACCCTACTGCCGATGAACTGGTAGACATTATCGGCCTTACTGCCCGTACGGTTCGCTTCTTTGACCAGGAGCCGCGCATGGCTGTATTGTCGTATTCTAACTTTGGATCGGTGCAGGGTGATATTCCTAACAAAGGATCGGAGGCGGTTCGAAAAGCCAAACAACGCTACCCTGAACTGTTGATAGATGGTGAGATGCAGGCAAACACGGCCCTTAACCGCAACCTGCTACGCGAGCATTACCCGTTTAGCGAACTGGCCGAAAAAGGAGCAAACACATTGGTATTCCCAACACTGACATCCGGTAACATTGCCTACAAGCTGTTACAGGAAATTGGAGGCGCCGAAGCCATTGGCCCGGTACTGATGGGTATGCGCAAACCTGTTCATATTCTGCAACTTGGCAGCTCAATCAGAGAAATAATAAACATGGTAGCCATTGCTGTCGTAGATGCACAGAACTATAACAACAAACATATATAGATGATAGCCTATATCGATGGCAAGTTAACCTATAAAGATCCCACCTATGTTATTATTGACGTAGGTGGGATAGGGTATCAGATCAAGATATCGCTGGGTACGTATTCTGCTTTACCTGACGGTGAGCGTTGCCGGTTACATACGTTCCTGCACATTAAAGAAGATGCCCATACCTTATATGGTTTTATGACAGCTGCCGAAAAAGAGACTTTTCTGCATCTGATCTCTATTTCCGGAGTGGGTCCCAACACTGGTCTGATGATACTTTCGTCGTTGTCTGTTGAGGAAGTGCAGCAAGCTATAGTTCGGGAAGATGTGCGTACCATACAGCATGTAAAAGGCATTGGCGCCAAAACGGCACAGCGCATTATACTTGAGTTAAAAGATAAAATAAAGAAAGAAGTGATGCTGACAGATGCAGGTGTTTTACCGGCAGGCGCAGCACACAATACCAACAGAGCTGAAGCGTTATCTGCATTAGTTACCTTAGGTTTCGCTAAGAACATAGCAGAAAAGACCCTTGACTCTATTATTAAGCGGGAAGGTGGAAACCTTAGCGTAGAGGAGCTTATTAAATTTGCGTTAAAATCGTCTTAGAATTATACCCATTTGATCTGGAAAAGTAAACAGAACACGCTGTTTGTTACAGCGGTTGTTACTATAGCTATGCTGGCTTGGTGGTCGCAGGCAGAAGCTCTGCGCGCGCCTGTCTGGTATAAGTATGGCAACATTAAAAGTTTATTATTACAGGATACAATCAAAAAGGATACTAGTTACATCCCAAGCCGCAGGCCAACTTTTATACCTTCCGACAGGCGCGGAAACCCATTCAGCGACCGTAAGTATACTTCTCCCCTATTGCTTGGCCAACCAAGTAACATTAAACTGGATGTTGAATACGACGACAGCCTCGAGTTATACAACATCAACGAAACTATAGGCGACAGTATACAGTACCGTCCGCCTTCCTCCATGACATTAAAGCAATTCTCTGAACTGCAGCAACGCCAGGCAATCCGGGATTACTGGCGTACAAAATCCGGAGGTTTAGATGGCGAAGACCTGACCAGCAGCCGCAGGTTGGTTCCTAAAATATACATCAGCCCTATCTTCGACCGTATTTTTGGCGGTAACTATGTTGATATACAACCGAATGGTAATATATCGCTGAAGTTTGGCGCACGCTTTAACCGTAATCAGAACCCCACTATACCGCTCCGCCAGCAACGTACCGGCGATTTTGAATTCGACCAGAACATTTCGCTGAACCTGGTAGGTAAAGTAGGTGAGAAATTAGCCATTAACTTTAACTGGGATAACAACGCCAATTTCGACTTCGAGAACAACATGAAGCTGGATTATACCGGCTACGAAGAAGAGATCATCAGAAAAGTAGAAGCAGGTAACGTAAGTCTGCCACTTAACAACTCCCTGATTACTGGTGCCCAGAACCTGTTTGGTATAAAAACACAGCTGCAGTTTGGCAGGCTAGGTGTAACAGCTATTGCCTCCAACGTACGTGGCCGTAACGATGAAGTCATTATTCAGAACGGAGCTCAGAACCAGCCATTTGAGATCCGGATCGACCAATACGACAAAGACCGCCACTACTTTCTATCCCAGTTCTTCCGGGGCCGCTACGACCGGTCTCTGGCTAATCTGCCATTGGTTAACTCGGGTATAGTTATCCGCAGATTAGAGCTTTATGTAACTAATAACAACCGCGCCACCGAGAACCTGCGCAACATGGTAGCTTACATGGATCTTGGTGAACCAGACCCATTCCGCGACCAGTTTGAAAGAATAACTACAGCACCGGCCAGTAATGCTGCCAATACACTTTATAGTTTAATAGCTACCAACCCTTCCGCCCGCGACAATGCGCAGGTAGATGCATACCTGCGTAGCCAGGGCTTGCAGAAAGGTGTGGACTTTGAACATGTGCGTGCACGCAAACTCGATCCAAGAGAATATAATTTTAACCCGCAACTAGGCTATATTTCCCTTAACACAGCATTGTTGCCAGACCAGGTATTGGGTGTAGCGTTTGAGTATACTTTCAATGGTAAAACCTATAAAGTAGGTGAGCTGCTGGAAGATTACCAGAACCTGCAGGATGAGCAAGTAATACACATGAAGTTGCTAAAAGCAACAAATCCATCTTTAGAGTACCCAACCTGGGACCTGATGATGAAAAACGTGTATAGCCTGGATGCCACCCAGGTGAACCGCGAAAACTTTCAGCTTCGGGTTGTTTACAAAGATGACCAGACTGGCGTGGATATATCTGCCCTTACAGAGCAAAGCCCGATACAGGGTGTGCCATTGGTTGAGGTATTTAATCTGGATAACGTAAACACCAACAATGACAAACCGAATGATGGTAATTTCGACTTTCTGCAAGGTATAACTATAGATCCGGAAACTGGCCGTATTTACTTCCCTCAAGTAGAGCCGTTTGGTGATTACCTGCGCCAGCAACTACAGGGCGACCCTGAATTGGCAGAAAAATATGTGTTTGAAGAACTATATAACCAGACACAAACCGACGCCCAGCAGAACAACGCTAAAGCAAAGTTTTTCCTGACAGGACGTTTACAGGCAACATCAGCAGATGAAATTGTGCTACCCGGCTTCAGAATCGCGGAAGGTTCTGTGGCAGTTTATTCCGGTGGAACGCGACTAACAGAAGGCACAGACTACCAGGTTTTCTATGACCTTGGTCGTATCAAGATCCTGAACCCAAGCTATATCAGCTCCGCCAGCGACCTTCGCGTTACTTATGAGAAAGCCGAACTGCTGAACATACAACCACGCGCCCTGCTTGGTGCCCGCTTCGATTATCGCCTGACAGATGATATTAACCTTGGCGCAACTGTACTCCACCTGAGCGAGCAGCCTTACATTAATCGTGTAAGTATAGGCGACGAGCCAAGTAACAATACCATTTATGGTTTGGATATAAACCTGCAAAAAGAGTCGCGGTTCCTGACAAGGATGACGGATGCGCTACCGCTATTGCAGACGAAAGCACCTTCCAGCATCACGTTTAGCGGTGAATTTGCCCAATTAATTCCGGCGGCTACTGAATCGCCAGCCAACGAAGACGGTACTTCTTATATCGATGACTTTGAGGGTTCTGAAACGCCTTATAGTCTAGGTGGCTTCAGCAACAACGGCTGGCGACTGGCTTCTACCCCTGCTCCACTTATACCTGGCGAAGGCCTGGCTTATAGTTACAACCGCGCAAAACTGGCCTGGTATACGATAGATCAGATATTTTACCGCGATGCTGATGGGCTGAAACCAGATAATATTACTGACGAAGAACTTAAAAACCATTACGTACGTGGCGTGCCGCGTACAGAAATATTCCCTGGCCGCGACCCTGAAGTATCCAACACCTTTGAGTATACATTTGACCTGGCTTATTACCCACGCGAACGCGGCCAATACAACTATAATCCAAGCCTTACTTCACAAGGTTTGCTCTCAGGCGACCCAAAAGAGAACTGGGGTGGTGTGAGCCGCGAAATCACTTTTGACACCGACTTTGATAATGCCAATATAGAGTACATCGAATTTTGGATGATGGACCCATTCCTTACAGGGCAGTATGGCCGTAAAGATGCGCAGGGCAACCCTATCCAGAATAACACAGGCGGGGAGCTGGTATTTAACTTGGGAAGTATATCAGAAGACCTGCTGCGCGATAATCAGTATGCTTTCGAAAACGGATTACCAACTGAAGCAAACAGCCTGCAGAACATAAATGAAACGATCTGGGGCCGCATTACCACACAACAGTTCCTGACAGATGCTTTTACAGGTATACCGGGTGGCCGCCAGTTCCAGGATGTAGGTTTGGATGGTTTGAACGATGCTGCTGAAGCTGATTTCTTTAGAGCAAGTTTCCTTAACCAGATACCGGGCACACCACCACAGACTATAGTTGATGACCCATCTGGGGATAATTTCCTGCATCATCTCGACCCGATCTACGATCAGCAGAATGCTGGTGTACTGGCCCGTTACAAAAACTTTAATGGCATGGATGGCAACTCACCTGAAAACAGCCAGTTTGCCAACTACGCCTTCCCGGATAAAGAAGACCTGAACCGCGATAACGTGATAAACGATGTGGAGCAGTATTATGAGTATAAGATCAACCTGCAACCCGGACAGCTGAATGTAGGCCAGAACTATGTTGTAGACCAGGTAACGCAAACTATAAACGGCGATCAGGTATCTTGGTACCAGTTCCGTATACCTGTGCGCCAGCCTACAGGCAACGTAGGCAACATCAGTGGCTTTAAATCGATCCGATTCATGCGTATGTACATGACCCAGTTCCAGGATCCGGTTGTACTGCGTATGGTTCAGTTCCAGTTTGTGGCTAACCAGTGGCGGGCTTTCCAGCAACCAATTACAGAAGGTCGCCCTTGCCTTACCTGTACCGACGATGCCCGCACGTTCACGATATCAACGGTTAATATTGAGGAAAACAGCCAAAATGTAGAAGGTAATATACCTTATGTAGTACCGCCAGGTATAGAGCGTTTACGTGACTATGCCTCTACCAACAACCGTCGCCAGAATGAGCAGTCGCTGCAGTTATGTGTAGAAGACCTGAAAGACTCTTTCTCAAAGGCTGTGTACAAGAACCTGTCGATCGACATGCTTATCTATAAGCGCCTGAAGATGTTTATACATGCCCAGACACAAGACCCGAATACACAAAGTGGCGATGCGCAGGCATTTGTTAGAATAGGTACAGACTTTACACAGAACTACTACGAGTATGTAGTGCCGTTAACTATAACGCCACAGGGCAGCACATCGCCAAACGAGATCTGGCCTCAGGAAAACATGATAGATATTGCCCTGGAAGAACTGGTTAACGCAAAAGTTGCCCGTAACCGCATTGCAGGTTATAATAAAACCATACCTTATGAAGTACAGCTGGGCAATGGCAAGATCATCCGTGTAGTTGGTAACCCTGATTTCAGTGAAGTACAAGGTGTGATGATCGGTATGCGCAACCCAACGCAGGAAGGAACAGATGCACGGCCTCACTCGCTGTGTATGTGGGTAGATGAACTCCGTGTTACAGACTTTAAGAACAGTACCGGCTGGGCTGCTAACGCACGCCTGAATACTAAGCTCGCTGACTTTGCCAACGTTACGGCTACAGGTGCTTATACTACTGTAGGCTTTGGCGGATTGCAGCAAAAATTAGCACAGCGTGCCCGTGAAAATACAGCCCTGTTTGATGTAAGCGCCAACGTTGTAGCAGATAAATTTTTGCCGGAAAAAACAGGGATAAAAATACCACTATCTGTACAGTACGGTACTTTAAACAGCGAACCGCAGTTCGACCCGCTGGATAAAGACGTACCACTGGAGCAGTCCTTATCCCGTTTTGACTCTAAGGAAGCACGAGATGAATACAGGAAAGAAGTAACCACCCGCGAAACCCGGAAAAGCTTTAGTTTGCTGAACGTACGGAAAGAACGTACTAATCCAAATGATAAGATACGCCCTTACGATATCGAGAACATATCATTGAGTTATGCATATGCAGAGCGCTTATTTACAGATATTGAGACCGACCGCGACTTTACAAAAACCTATACCGGTGGCATAGCTTATACTTATACAAACCCAACCACCAGAAACTACGCACCTTTTGAGAAGAGACAGGGGCTGAACTCGCCCTACCTGCGCCTGATAAAGGATCTGAACTTTACTCCGTTACCAAGTAGCTTTGCTTTCCGGGCTGACCTGGACCGCCGCTACAACGAGACTTTCCTGCAGCGCCGTGACCCTGTTACCGGCCTTACTACTACCCGGGGCATTGAGCCAACATTCCAGAAGTACTTCTACTTCAACAGAATTTATGACATGAAGTGGGATATTACCAAAAGCCTGTCTTTAGACTATACAGCTACTAACCGTGCTATAGTAGATGAACCGGATGACAGAATTAACAATGAGATTGACTCACTGAAGTATAAAAATGAGATTATCTGGGAAAACCTCAGACGCGGCGGCCGTAATACAAACTTTAACCAGTTGATCGCTCTGAACTATAAACTGCCACTGGACAAGTTTCCGCTGATTGACTGGATAGGTGCTGAAACACGTTATGCTGCTACCTACATCTGGACGGCAGGTTCTACTGCCCTGAATAACGACGATGACTTCAGGCTAGGAAACACAGCAGAAAACAACAAAGAGTTTACAGTAAATGGGCGCCTAGACCTGGTTAAACTATACAACAAGGTGAAGTTCCTGAAAAATGCGAATAACCCTGGTGCACCAGTGCCTGTTCGTGCAGCCAACGATACAACAGCAAGATCAGGATCAGATAATAAGGTAGTAAACTCTGTTGCCAGGTTCCTGATGATGGCTCGCTCCGTTAACTTTACCTATCTACAAAACAAAGGCACTATGTTACCGGGATATCTGCCAAGCACTAAGTTCTTTGGCCTTGAAAATGGTTTTGATGCCCCTGGCCTGCCGTTTATACTTGGTAAGCAGTACGATCTGGATGAACTATACAACCGTGCCGAGCGCAATGGCTGGTACACCGATAGCAGCCAGTACCTGAACACACCGCTCAGCGCCATACTTACAGAGTCGTTTACAGCGCGTGCCAACCTGGAGCCTTTTAGAGCTTTTAATATTCAAATAGACGTAACCCGTAATAAATCTGAGATTGACGAAGTATTTTACCGCAAAGAGTTTGATGACTTCGGTAATTTAAGTGATGAAGCACAACGTCAGAACCCGATCACGACAGGCGCGTTCAGCACTTCTTTTATGGCGCTGGGTACTTTGTTTGAGTCAGGTGAAGCAGGCGTTTCTGAAGCATTTGAGAACTACATTCGCTATCGCTATAACATCCGAGAAAAGCTGGCTAATGCTAACCCGGCGGCAGGCACTGAAGGTTATACATTAAACTCACAGGATGTATTGATGAACGCCTTCCTGTTTGCGTACCAGGGCCGTGAGGTGAATGGTTACAAAGCAGAATCGAAGAATCCGTTCAGTAGGTTGCCTATCCCTAACTGGCGCGTAGACTATAACGGTTTATCTAACCTGCCATTCTTCCAGCAGTGGTTCAGCCAGGTAAACTTAACACATGCTTATAACTCAACTTACAACATAACCAACTTTACTACTTCGCTGGCTTACGAAACAGAACCGAATGGCTTCCCGACGCAGATAAATGAATTTGGCCAGGTTATTCCTTACTATATCGTAACGCAGCTTACTGTTTCAGAAAGACTGGCGCCATTATTAGGTGTGAACTTCCGTACTAAAACCAATTTAACAGGTCGCCTGGAGTATAAAGTGGAACGTAACCTATCGCTGAACCTGACCAATGCCCAGATAACTGAAACCAATGTGAAGGATTATGTAATAGGCCTGGGGTATGCCACTACTAACTTCCGTATTCCGATCCGGATAGGTGGCGAGCGCAAAGTACTTGAAAATGAACTGAACATGCGCCTGGATTTCTCGGTAAGAGACAACCAGACAGTGCAGCGTGCTATTGCCCGCGATGATCAGGGTAACGAAACAAGCCAAAACCAGATCACAAACGGTACGCGCCAACTGCAGCTTCGCCCAACTATAGATTACCTTATAAGCGAACGTGTAAACATTCAGTTCTATGTATTGCGTACCGTATCGGACCCTAAAATTTCAACTTCGTTCCGAAACAGTGTAACCGAAGGCGGCATTCAACTGCGAGTTAGTTTGCAATAAAATTTTAGCATTACAAAAAACACTGTATTTTTGAGTCAGTCAATCACAAACAGATATAACAAATGAATTTACCTGAGAACCTGAAGTATACAAAAGACCACGAGTGGGTACGCATCGAAGGTGATGTAGCATATGTAGGCATCACTGATTTTGCACAAAGCGAGCTGGGCGATATCGTTTATGTAGACATCGACACTGTAGATAAGCAGATCAGCAAAGAAGATGTATTTGGTACTGTAGAAGCTGTAAAAACAGTATCTGACCTGTTCAGCCCACTAAGCGGTACTGTACAGGAGTTCAACGAAAAACTGGAAGCTAGCCCGGAACTAGTAAACTCTGATCCTTATGGCGATGGCTGGATCATTAAAATGTCTGTTGAAAACAATTCTGAAGTGGATGAGCTACTTACTGCTGCCGCTTACCGTGAACTTATAGGTCAGTAACTTTACCTGAACAGGTTTGATTTTACGCTATAACCTATTTACTATATTGTGGGCAGCAGTAATTTTACTTACAACACTGCTGCCCTCATCTTCCATGCCTTCGGTCTCTGTCTGGGACCTTTTTTCCTTCGATGGCTTTGCGCACGCCGTAATGTTCGCGTTACTATGCTTCCTGATGATCGTGGGCATGTCCAAGCAATATACTTTCCCGAAACTGAAGCATTCCTCCATCCGGATCTCCTTCTTTATTTCAACGATGTTCGGTATCGCCATTGAGATACTGCAATTTTCAGTAGTACCTGGCCGAAGTGCTGAAATAATGGATATAGTAAGCAACACTATTGGCTGCCTGATCGGGATCATTGTATTCCGGTGGATCTACATCTGGTAGCATAAACTTATACTTTGGTGCTGCCTTGTTATATTTAAGGCATGAAGCTACTTCTCCGTTTACTCCTGCCTGTACTTTGCCTGTGTGTTTTACAACTGCACGCACAGGATATGCCTCGCGTACGCCAAACTATAGATACGCTTACAAGCCCTTACTTCCATGGTCGTGGTTACATTTTTGATGGGGATGCCAAAGCAGCCAACTACATCCACGACAGGTATAAAGCAGCTGGATTAAAACCAATCAGCGATACATACTTCCAGGAGTTTTCAATGCCTGTAAACCGGGTAACACAAACGCCGGAGCTTGCTGTAAATGGGCACAAACTTATACCCGGAACTGATTTTGTTGCCAATGCTCAGACAGCTGCCGGCAAAGGGAAAGCCACTATAGTTTACCTCGACACGCTGGTGTTTACGAATGATGCAGCCGCTCAGCAGTTCTTTTCGCAAAGCTTTCGCAAAAAGACTCTTGTATATCCTCAGCATTACAGAAAGCAAGTATGGGAGTTACCGGAGGCTTATTTGCAGAAAGTATTGGAAGCAAAACTGCATATTATACTTCAGCCCAAAGCGCTGATGACCACCGTAGCCGCCAGGCCAGCAACAGTACCAATTGTAGAAGTAAAGAAAGATGTATGGCCTGCCACTGCTCAGAAAGTAAAGTATAAATTAGTGTCAGAGTTTACGCCGGCACATAAAACACAGAATGTTATAGCATTTATACCTGGCACAGCACAACCAGATTCTTTTATAGTTTTCTCTGCACATTACGATCATTTAGGTGGCCAGGGAAAGGATGTATACTTCCCAGGAGCAAACGACAATGCCAGCGGCACAACCATGCTGCTGGAACTGGCAGCACATTACAGCAAACCCCAGAATCAGCCTAAGTATAGTATGGCTTTCATGGCTTTTGCTGCCGAAGAAGCAGGTTTGCTGGGCTCGGTATACTACACCGATCATCCACTCTTCCCCCTCCAAAACATCCGTTTCCTCGTAAATTTGGATTTGTTAGGCACCGGCGACGAAGGCATAATGGTTGTAAATGGCAGCATTCACCCAAAAGAGTTTAGCTTATTACAAACTATAAATTCACAAGAGAACTACCTGCCCCAGGTTAAAATGCGTGGCAGGGCCGCCAACTCCGACCATTACCCTTTTTCAGAGCGTGGGGTGCCGGCTTTCTTCTTTTATACCTTGGGTGGTACTGCTGCTTACCACAATACACAAGACCACAGCCGCCAGCTTCCGCTTACAAAATTCAAAGAAGTTTTCAGGTTGATCACTGATTTTGCCAAGGCACTGCAGCCCAGATAATGACATCTGAACATATAAATTTGCTGTTGCAACACTAAGTTTATATGTATCTGCACATGTTTTAAATTGTAAAATTGCCTGTTAATCGCTACATTGTATACCTTAATTAAGAAAGCAATCTGATTGTAACAGTTTTACGAAGTGCCTGTGAATAAGCGTTGGAAGTGTCCGGTAAGTATGCAGCAGTTGGCTATATGTTTAGGCCTTCTGCTACTTAGTGTTCAGGTAAAAGCCCAACAACAGCCTACCCAGAAACCAGGTACAGCAAAGTATAAACGAATGGCTCCGGGCTTACAGCAAAGTTTCCGTAAGTCCGGAAATAAAACGGTGCGTGTACAGGTTAAAAATAAAGCACAGTTCCTGACATGGCTTACCGAAAACGGCATCCAGGGAAACGTAGAACACTCAACACGGTCGGCACAAATTCTTTCGCTCTCCAACATCTCTGAGAAAACACTTCAGCAATTAGTAAACTGCCCTTTGGTTACCTACATCGATAAACCTAACCGCCAGGCAAAAGAAGAGATCGAGTTCAGAGATGCTGATTTTGCGGTTAATCACATTTACTCCATTCGTAGCTTATACCCCCTGCTGAACGGCAGCAGTATGATAGCATCGGTAAAAGAAGATCCCTACAACCCTAATGACATTGATCTGAAAGGCCGTTCCCTTTCCCCTGAGGCTTTCGGAAGTGAGTATTCTATTCATGCTACCACTATGGCCACCATTATAGCTGGTGCTGGTAATTCCGGCCCGAATGGTAAAGGTATAGCTGATCATGCAAGGCTAGCTTATTCAGATTTTGCAGAGCTCTTTCCGGATAATAGCCAGACATTATTAAGCAAAGGCATTAGTCTGCAAAACCATTCTTATGGTGTAGGCGTGGAAAATTACTATGGCCTGGAGTCTGCTGCATATGACCGTGAAACGTACCAGAATCCTACTTTACTGCATGTTTTTTCGTCGGGTAACAGCGGCAATAAGGCAGATGAGGTTGGCACTTACGCAGGTATAACCAATTTTGCCAACCTTACCGGCCAGTTTAAAACATCTAAAAATACGGTAAGTGTAGGGGCACTGGAGCCAACAGGGCAGATAGGTGTACTTAGCTCTAAAGGGCCTGCTTATGATGGCCGGGTTAAGCCTGAGCTGGCTGCCTACGGTAAAGGTGGCACCTCTGAAGCAGCAGCTGTTGTATCGGGCATAGCATTGCTGGTACAACAGGCCTATAAAGAACAGCATAACACTTTACCACCTGCAGCACTTGTAAAAGCCATACTTATAAACAGTGCCGATGACGCTGGCAGACCTGAAGTTGATTTTGAGGCAGGCTTTGGAAATACAGATGCGCTGGGGGCAGTAAGAAGTATAAAAGATAACCGGTTTATAGTTGGATCAGCAGCACAGGGAGCTGAGCAGGTTCATAGGATAAGAGTGCCGGCCGGAGCAACAAATCTTAAAGCTACCTTAGTATGGCACGATCCCGAGGCTGCTCCCGATGCTCCTAAAGCCCTTGTTAATGACCTGGACCTTGTATTAGCTAACACTGCTACTGGTGAATCCTGGAAACCTTGGGTGTTGAGTAGCTACCCTCATGCAGACTCCCTGAAACTACTCGCCAGGCGCCGTACCGACCATTTAAATAATGTAGAACAGATAACAATAGAGCTACCTGCAGCTGGTACCTACGAGCTGAAAGTAACAGGCTATAACGTGCCACAGGGTCCGCAGAACTATAGTTTGGTATATGAGTTTGCAACTGGTCTGGAAGTAGTATATCCCAGTGCAGGTGTAAGTATAAAATCGGGCGAACTGAGCCGGATCAGGTGGCAGGGTGCCGCACCCGGCGAAAAAGGCAAAATAGAGTATAAAGTGCACGGCAGCACAGAATGGCAACTCATCTCTGACAATGTTGATCTGGGGAAAAATTATTTTGATTGGCAAACGCCGGATGCTATTGCGCAAGCACAACTTCGTATTACAACTTCTAATACAGCAGCTACCTCCGGCGAGTTTATACTTACCAAACAGCTTAAAATAAAAGTAGGCTACAACTGCGACAATGAAGTGATGTTATATTGGGCAGAGCTACCTAATGTACAACAGTATCAGTTGTATCAGGTTGGCAATACACACTTAGAGCCATTCCTCACCACCTCCGATACGCTGGCATTGCTACAAAAGGATCAGCTCCAAACCTTACCTGAACTTGTAAGCGTAGCCCCCCTTGTTCAAGGCATTAAGGGCGAAACCAGTGAAGTAATAGCTTATAACCAACTGGGCATAGGTTGCTATATTAAAAGCTTTTTGCCTTACCAGTTTGTTACCGATACCGTAAATCTGCAACTGGAGCTCAGCACCTTATACCAACTTACGACCCTTACACTCGAGCGCCTGGTAAATGGTACTTATATACCTGTACAGACCATTTCACCTGTTACTCAGCTTGCTTATAAGCTAGAAGATACTGCACCTGCTCTTGGTAAAAACATATACCGTATAAAAGTAACTAATGAAGCAGGTTTTTTCTTCTACAGTAATCCTGAAGAACTAATTTATACTGACAAAAATTTTATTCAAGCTTATCCGAACCCAATACAATCAGGACAAACATTATCGGTGGCTGTAGCCAGCGATGTAGCAGTTATACAATTGTATGATCAATTAGGTAAGCTTGTTTATGAGTCTGAAGAGTATGGTATGGTAAAACAAATACCAACTACGGGCTTACATAATGGCTTATATATTATTCGTGTAAAAACAGACACAGGTAATTTTTTAGCCGGAAAGGTTCTAGTTCTGTAAGCACACAATAGCGCTTTCCCCATTTTTTGATCAAGGAGATGCCGAACCACAGGTTAAGGTTGCTTTAATTTGTCAGGCCTACGCAACGTCACCAAAACATTAAGCAACTGGTATATTTTAGTTTCTTAGTTGCTGTAGTCCCCCTATCCCTCTCTATCTAAGGCGTGGATCTTTGTATGCTATTTCACCCTTTAGCCGATATTTTATAGCTGCTGTTTTCACACCCCTGTGACCTGCGGTCGCAAGTTTCGAACTCCCGTTCTCACTTGTCCTCAAGGGGACAATCCTGCTAATGCTATAGTAAATTGAAGCGCTATAGTTACAGCCTGCTAGCGGACAGGTTTACCTGTCCCTATGGAATTACAACCACGAGAAGGCTATGCAACTATAAATTCTCCTCTAACTATAAGTTAGCTATCGAACTGATATCAGTCTTTGGGTGGAGCGCCTTTGATTTGTTGCGGTGCCGTCAGGCAGCCGGAGCAGAGCGGAGGCAGCTTCAAATCAGCAGCACGATGCCCGAAGACGAGGCCCCGCGGCCGTGAGCGCACCAAAGTCAACTATGGCAACTATAGGCTACTAGAGCTCCCAGGATTAGAGGCAACTATGAAAGTATAGCTTGGTTCAAGTAACTATAGATTCTAACAATAGGACATACAAGATCCCTCGGCTACCGCTCGGGATGACAAATAAATGTAAATAGCCGCTCCGAGACAATTACCGGGTTTCAACTTGCAGGGGGCAAAGACCGAGCTTAAACGCTTTCTGGCACGTTGCGTGGGCTTCTAATATCGGATCAATATAGAAACTCCTATAAAGCAGAAACAGCTCCCACCGTTAGGCAGGAGCTGTTTCTGTTTGTTTTAAGGTGTAGTTAAATGCTTCTTGAGCTTAGTATAGGTAGCTAAGAGCAGTTTTGTCGTTTGCATTGAACGGACGGTTCTGGCCAGATCCGATACAAGCAAGCATCCAAGAGTTAGGATCCTGTGTAGTTGGAGTACCTGGGATGTGGATAGCACCTACAGTAGAAGCACCTTCGTTAGAATAGCCACCACCGCAAGAGTAAGAACGGTCCATGTAGTCAGTGTGACGGAAACCGATGCAGTGACCGATCTCGTGTGCAAGGATAGTTGCGAACCAAGCCTGGTTAGGGCTAGTACCAATGTATCTCTCGTTAACTTTGATCAGGTTGTGAGGATTACCAGTTGAAGTTGGGAAACCTGCAGAAGCTAAATACTGAGCAGATCTAGGAGCTTCAGTAAGTGTAATGTTAGCACCTGAAGATACACGCTGCATAGTGATTGTTAAGTTCTCAGCATTGTAACGTGCAATAGCCTCATCTAAGCTTGGGCCATAGCTAGCTGGCAACGAAGCATCTAATGCAACTGTAATTACACGACCTGAACCAGCATTTACTAGGTTAGTAGTACGGTACTGCTCAGACTCACCTACGCGAAGCGCTTTAGTGTTGTGTGCAGCAGTAAGGTCACCTTCCGATAAGAAGATATCGCCCTCTACTACATAACCGCCTTCTACTTTCTCAACATTCTTGCTGTAAAAACCAAGAGCAGAGATCTGAGATAATGTGCTTTCAGAAACTTCGTTCTGTGTAGTTACTTCTTCATCCTGCTGGCAAGATGTGAAACCAAAGGCAGCTACCATAGCGCCAACGATTAGTAAACGATTTACTTTCATAAATTTTTTAAGGTGTTAAAGTTAAACATAATTGAAATGTAGAAAATCATATATTATGCTGCAAGCTTTTAAACTAATATTTTAACGTGTTTCAACATTGATTTGTCAAATTTATAAAGGTTATATCCTATTAAAACAAATAGTATAATTTTAACAACATATTTAGTGTTAAAACATCATATTTTTACTATATAAGAGGCTTTTTACTGTTTAAACTCACTTATTTATATGTTAAGTCTAATGTTTTAACAATGAATTATAAATTTTCCCCGGGGCAGGTAAATTATTTATTGGGTTGGAAGGAAGGATATGCAGGCCACTTTAAAGTATAGCAGTGATAAGATAACCTGACTTTATGTTATTAAAATAGAATTGTGTTATAGCCTTGTAAAACAGAAACAGCTCCCACCGTATGGCAGGAGCTGTTTCTGTTTTAAATAGAGCAGGTATACCTTATAATTTAGTATAAGTAGTCAAGAGCATTTTTGTCGTTGTTATTAAACGGACGGTTCTGGCCAGATCTGATACAAGCCAACATCCAGGAGTTAGGGTCAGGACCAGTTGGCGTACCCGGGATGTGGATAGCACCTACATTTGATGCACCTTCGTTAGCATAAGATCCACCGCAGCTATACTGTCTGTTCATGTAGTCAGTATGACGGAAACCAATGCAATGACCGATCTCGTGCGCAAGTATAGTAGTGAACCAACCTAAATTAGGGTTAGAACCAATGTAACGGGTTGCTACCTTAACACTGCCATAAGGGTCACCGGAGGCAGAAGGGAAACCGGCAGAAGCCAAGTATTGTGCTGATCTTGGCGCTGCAGTTATCACAATGTCGCCACCAGATGAAACACGAGCCATTCTGATGGTAAGGTTTTCAGCATTGTAGCGGGCAATTGCTCCATCAAGCGAAGCACCATATGAAGCAGGCAGTTTTGGATCTAATGATAAGGTAATTGTTCGACCACCATTAGCGTTAACCAGATTTGTAGTATGGTACTGCTCTGACTCACCCACACGCAAATGTTTGGTGTTGTGTGCAGCAGTAAGGTCAGACTCTGATAAGAAGATATCACCCTCTACTACATAACCGCCTTCTACTTTCTCAACATTTTTATTATAAAAGCCAAGCTCAGAAATGCGGGCCAGCGCCTCTTGAGATACTGTATCCTGGGTAGTTACTTCTTCATCCTGCTGGCAAGATGTGAAACCAAAGGCAGCTACTATAGCGCCAGCGATGAGTAAACGATTTACTTTCATAATGTTTAAGGTGTTAAAGTGAGAGATAAAATGATCTAAAGGCCATACACGCATATAAGCCTTTAGATCAATAACTTACGCATCAACATATAAAACGGATAAAAAACCGGAAATTAATTTACAAATAATGGATTGCACAATTTAAACCTGTAGCTGATTTTTTAACATACTATAAACAGCACTACTCTAACTTATAGTTATGATGTTGTGTTACTCTGCAAGACCTATGAGCTTATAGCAACAAAAAAGCCCCCTGCTACAGCTATAGTAGCAGGGGGCTTTTTTGTTGCTATACTTTATAGTATGTTATTGATCTGTTCTTTTATCTTCTCCAGCTCTTCTTTCATTTCTACTACGTGGTGCTGTATAGTTGCATCGTTTGCCTTAGAGCCGATTGTATTTATCTCACGGCCTATTTCCTGCGATATAAAGCCCAGCTTTTTACCGGTAGGTTCGGGCAAGTAAACAGTTTCAGTAAAATAGTGCAGGTGGTTAACCAGACGAACTTTTTCTTCAGCAATATCCAGCTTCTCTATATAATACACCATTTCCTGCTCAAACCGGTTCTGGTCAAAGTGTTCTGCCGTAGCCAGCTCTGCCATGTGCCCTTTTATGCGCGTACGTATCTGCTCCATACGCACCGGGTCATGTTTATCAATTTCAGCTAACAGAATTCTTATCCGATCGATGTAAGACATGATCTCGGCAGTTAGTGCCTTGCCTTCGTCGTTACGGAAATTGTTTATACTTACCAGTGCTTCCTGCACCAGTGGCTGTACCTGCTCCCACTCTGCATCTCCGCCAATGTCTTCTACCTGGTCCTGCAATAACACGTCCGGCATATGCAGTGCCAACCTGAACAGGTCGTTCTTTGCTCCGCCAACCATATCGGCAGCTTCTTCCAGCTCACGGTAATAAGTTTGTAGTAGTTCTTTATTAATAGTGCTCTTAGCTTTCTGGGCTTTGTTCTTCACATAATCCACACATATACTTACCTTACCCCGCACCAGCGCTTTCTGCACCATGTTCCGTATCTCGTACTCCTTATCAGACAGAAAGCGCGGCAGGCGCACGCTCAGGTCCATGCTTTTAGAATTTAACGATCTGATCTCTACTGAAATGGAATATTGGTCTGTGTCGAGTCGGGCGCTACCGAACCCGGTCATGGATTGCAACATAAGCTAATTGAATGTTATACTGGCAAATTAACTATAAATCTTCGTTTTTACGTTACCTACACTTTAAAAGCTACCGAAAGGCTCCTGACCTGGTGTAAGTTCTGTCTATTTTTATTTACCTTTGATGTATGAAATTTGGTGTAGTCGTTTTCCCGGGGTCCAACTGCGACCAAGACCTGGTAGATGCCCTAAGCGTGGGTATGCAGCAGGAAGTTGTTAAACTATGGCACAAAGACCACGACCTGCAGGGTTGTGACTTTATACTTCTGCCAGGTGGTTTCTCATATGGTGATTACCTGCGTTCAGGTGCCATTGCCCGCTTCTCGCCTATTATGCAGGAGGTGGTGCAGCACGCCAATCGTGGTGGTTATGTAATGGGTATCTGCAATGGTTTCCAGATTCTTACTGAAGCTGGTTTGTTGCCAGGTGCTTTGCTGCGCAACGTAAACCAGAAATTTATCTGCGACAACGTGTACATTAAACCGGTAACCACTAACCTGTTGCCAACCCGCAACCTGGACCTGAATAAGGCTTATAAGATTCCGGTAGCACACGGCGAAGGGCGTTACCACGCCGACAAAGAAACGCTACGCCGCTTGGAAGACAACGACCAGATCATGTTTAAGTATAGCAGCAACATTGCCGATACACATGAGATCTATAACATAAACGGAAGCTTACTGAATATTGCCGGTGTAGCCAACGAAAAGAAAAACGTATTCGGGATGATGCCGCACCCGGAACGCGCCGTAGACCCAGACTTAGGAAATACTGACGGCCGCGCCATCTTCGAATCTATACTTGAGATGGTAAACGCGTAATAAAAACCTATCCATAAATTGTAAAGGCCCGGAAGTGTAAACTCCCGGGCCTTTACAATTTATAGTATTGAATAACTTATAGCTGTTGACCTATACTGTTAAAAGATTTAATGTCTGCCTTTAGTCGCTGTTTTACAATTTTATCTAACGCCTTACTGTTATAAAAAGCCAAGCAGGATGAGGTTATCTTTTTACCTTCCATCCCTTCAGCTCTTGGATAATTGCGGGTAGCCTCAGCTTGTTGTATCTTTTCTGCCTCAATGCGTACCAAACTATCTATTATTTTCGATTGCGCATATAGGTAATCCGGAGTACGGCAATCTACATCTTCGTCCCAAAGTTCCAACTCCCGCTCGTGTGCATATTCCAGGCATCTGCATAAGCTTAGTGTTTTAAAACCATCCACAAAAGCACTTTTCAAATTTTTAGAATATCCTTCATTATCAGGCCTACTAACAGTTTTGCAACCAAATACAAATAGCCATAGTAGTAAAAATAATTGATTTGCTTTCATAGAAGGGTCAGCTAAAGTATAAACTCAAACCAGTTTTAATTGAATTCTGGTTTATGAAACAATGCTTACTTTACTCTTATTAAAGCTACCTTGTTAACCATTCTATAGCTCAATATTATACAAGCAAAGAAAGCTATTGCTAAAACTAGGTCATCCATCAATGGAAATTTTTCACAGGCTGTGATGGCTGCAACAGTTGAGGCAAATAATAGAGTACCTGCTATCAGTCTGGCTATAAAAGAAGTGGATGCGATCAGGCGGGTTTTAACAGTTATTACGTGTGTAATTATAGTAACTACTATCAGAGGTAAAATAATTCTTGGCAAACCTGTGTTCAAAGCTTTGCCGACCAGATCGGCCCGTTCAGTTAAAAATAGTTGCGCAATTATAACAAGCGTCAGAAGCACTAAAGCGAGCAGAGAAGTATAAATCACTTGTTTCATAAGTTTTAAAGTTTGTTTGAAGTATATTTTAAGTATAGAATAAATATAATATTATTAATCTATAAATCCTATTCTACTACTTCATTCACCGCATCTATCATAGCTAATACCTCACTTGGGTGGCCGTTAATGCGTTCGCCGCGCTGCTTGCCTAAACGAACTATAATTATCTCTTTTTCGGGGATCACGATGATATACTGACCAAGTATACCGCGTGCATAGAAAATATTCTGGCCTTTATAGTTAGGCAGCAGCCACCACTGGTAGCCGTAATCAGCTGGTTGACCTGAACTGTTTTGCAATCCATTTGGTGTAAGTGATGCACGAACATAAGCCGGATCAACTATTGTGTCGCCATCCCATACGCCATTTTGCAAGTATAGCTTACCGATGCGGGCAAAGTCACGGGCGTTGCTGAAGAAACAGCAATAGGCCTTTTCTATACCTGTCGGGTTGTCAACACTCCATTCAGCATCGTGCTCGGCACCCAGCGGTTTCCATAGTTTATCTTCGGCATAGCGGCTCAACGATTTTCCGGTTGCAGCTTCCACTACCATTCCTAAAATCTGGGTATCTCCACTTTTATAACTAAAGGTTTGCCCCGGTTCTTCTACTGCTTCCAGTCTTTTAATTACCTTTTTCAGGTTAGTGCCATAGTAGGCTTCGGTAGTTACAGAAAGTGGATTCGCATACGATTCGTCCCAGTTCAGACCGGAGCTCATCATCAGCAAGTGTTTTATCGCGATCTTGCTTTTAGCCCCCTCTTTAAACGATGGCAGAAAATCGGAAACAGGTTGGTCTATACCTTTAATATACCCATCGCGCAGGGCAGCCCCCACCAAAATACTGACTATACTTTTAGCCATCGAAAACGAATTGCTCTTCGACTTATCTGAATAGCCGTCCCAGTACTGCTCATGAAGTATAGAATCTCGGTGCACCACCAGGAATGCAACCGATCCCAATTGCTGGTGCTGGTTCTGCAAGGTATCTGCCCACGTTATCCTATTGTAATTGCTAGCCAGCGGCCAGGGTTGTGCTTTGGCAGGGGCATCTACGGTACGCTGGTCAAATATCAGGTGGTCGTCTATGTCGGCAAAGTTGTAAACCAGTGCTTTATAAATGTAGTTTTTGTCGGTCATGTGCAGCCAGGCAGCCACCAGGCCCAGCAGCAATACTCCCCCGAAAGTAAAGCGTTTTGCTTTCCGGTTCATGTATAGATTTTAGAAGTCGTAGCCGAGTGTTACGTATAGTTTAGGTCCCCGGCTTCCCATATCGTCTTCGCTCCAGGCTACATCCAGTTTGCCATATACTCCGAATAAGGTAGATCGGGCACCAAATCCATAACCAACCAGGAACGGGTTACGGTAGTTTATCACTGTAATCTCGAATGGGTTATTGTTAGTTGCATCTGTTCGGCCACCAACTATACGAGTGTTAATAGAGTTATTGCCTGTAAATGGGTTGGAGCCATTATATGCAGAACCGGCATCGGCGAAAGCTGTTAATTGCAGGTTGCGGAAGAAGCCGGAGCCAATAGCACCATTATAAAGGTACTGGATGATCGGGATGCGTAATTCGGCGTTAGCTAATAAGTGTTTGCTACCTGTGCGTGTGTTATAGTCATAGCCCCGTAGCGGCAGGGCATACTCCAGGTAAAACAGGTCCGGCGCAGACTGGATATTTACATCGTTACGTTCAGTTTCATCGTCTTCGCCGGCAAACAACCAGTTATCCATACCACCTATCAGGTAGTTTTTAGGAGATTTGCCAAAAAAGGCACCATAACTTAAGCGTGCCGCAAGTATAATCTCGCGGTGTATTTTCTGGTAATGGCGCAGATCAACATAAAACTTGTTGAAGTTAGCCCGACTGCTCTCAAAATCACGCAGAGATAGGAAGCCAACTTTCATGCGGGTTCCTTCCATCATGTTTACGCCTGTAACCACGGAGTTATCAAATACCATCTCTACATTACCACCATACATGTTATTTACACTGTCAGGGGAAGAGAAATCATTTACTTGTGTAAAGCGCGTAGTTACAAAGCGTGGCTGCGCGCGTAAACTGGTACTATAACTAAGCGGGTAAACCAGCAGCGGTGCTACTTCGTTGCGGGCAAACCTTACGATGGCCCCTGGCGCCTCCAGCACAGAGCTTACGATTATATCTCTCCTATACTGCACTCCCAGGTCAACACGGTTTTTCAGGTTTACATATTCGGCAAACATACGGCTTGTTTCCAGGTCGGTGCGCAGGTAAGCTGTACCGCGTATATGATGATTTTCGAATAGGTCGCTCATGTTTACACCTGCAACTATACCAAAACCCAGTTGTGGGTCTGCGTAAACAGATGTAATAATTTCATGCACGCTAAAACGGGTATCGTACTCTAACGGCCCCACTAGTTTGAATTCCGGTGCAGTATTGGCCTTAGGTTTGGCAGCAACTTGTTCTACAGCCTTAGTGGTGGTATCGGTTACGGCTATAGTATCTGTTTTAACCTTTACCTTCTCCGGCTCCGAGCCAAACTCATAGTTTTCGATATTTACTTCCCCTTCAGTCCGGGTGGTATCTTCTTCTTTATTAGCCTCTACCTCCAGCAGTTTGCGTGTAGTAGCAGCCGCCTGTGGCACACGCGCACGGGTCTCCAATATAATCTGTCGGGCAGTTTTAGGTAATGTATCCTGCGCTACAGAGGTATAATCCGGAAGCAGGTATACAAAGTCGCGGGCATAATCTTTGGCTACCAGTGCCAGTGTATTATTGCTCCCTACGTAATCATAAGCTTCTATATTCTGTACAAAGTTGGAAACAGGTATTTTAGTACCTGTAGTAAGGTTATAGGTATACAAACTACGAATACCGTTTTCTTCGCTCAGGAACATAAAATTACCATCAGCTGTAGCTCGTGGCCTCAGTTCGCTTGCTATACCAGAAGTAAGTTGTGTTATAGATACCGGTGCCGTTTGCTGTAGCAGAAAAACATCATAGTTATCTACTACATCTTTAAACGTAGCCGCCTGCACCGTACCACTAGAGTCTACCCAGCGGTTAGAACTGAAAACAATATTTTTACTTCCCTTCAGGAAAACAGGCTGAATGTCGTCGTACACATCGTTGGTAAGTTGCCCTACTATTCTGCCGTTGCTCTGCAGCAAGTATAGATCGGTCTGCCCGTTTTCTACAGCACTAATAACTATTTGGCTTCCGTCTTCAGAATAGCTCATATCGCGCACCTGAGAGAAATTACCCAGTGTAGCCGCTGGTTTTGTCAGGTCGTCGTAGAATGGCAGGAAAGAACTTTTATTTTTAGCGTTTACCTGGCGCAGCAGCATTTTACCACGACGCGGCTCTATAAAGCCTAACTGGGTGTTGGTACGCCACGCCAGCACCGGCAAACTATAGTCGCTCGGCTGATCCAGTGTTTTGTAGCCGCCACGCCATACAACCCGGCTGCTTTTACCCTTTACATCTTTTACTATGATCTTATAGTTGCCATTATCGTTTTCGGCATAGGCCAGTAAGGTGCCATTAGAGTTTAATACAGGCTCTGTATAGCGCAGGGCCCGCTTGTTCTTATCGAACACTTTCTTATCATCCGGCAACGATACAAAAGGGTCTTCAGGGCGAGCATTTATTTGTTGGTAGTAGTTTAGCCAGTCCTGCAGAAAACGCTTATAAGGAATATTTAAACTACTGGTTATACCTATCTCCACATCGCGGGTAATGCGGGTAAGGTTAAGTATGTTCTGAATAGAAGTATAGCCGTAACGCTCCGCAATATAATTCCACACCGACTGTCCGGTAAGTTCCGGGTAACGCATCAGTGTTTGTTCAGCACGCAGCTTATCAGCATCCAGCATCAAATCGCGGATGTGGCTATCCATACGTACGCTCCAGCCTTCAGCTGTATAGGCAGCTACACCACCCACAAACCATTCCGGCAGGCGCAGCAGGTAACTGCTTTGCAGGGCTTCCTTCAGGCTGCCGCCATACATCATATCGTTCAGCAGCAGTTCAGTTAACTCATAGCTTAGTTTGCGTTTAAAATCTGTTTTAGTACCCTCGTAAGCTAACTGCAGTTTGTTCTTCATAAACAGCGTTTCGCCCCCGGTCTGGAACTGGTCGCTGTAAAGGCCAATATTGCTCTGGCGCAGGTCTGTGGCAGAGTTATAAAGTACAAGCGTTATTTTGGAGTAAGGATAATACCCGATAAGGCTGGTGATGCGTTTTAGCTCGCGCTCTGCATAATCTGCGGCATCTTTAGCAGTTTGCTCACCGCCTTTATAGAAGTACAGGTTAAAGTTTTGCGTGTTATAGAGTTTCCAGTCAAAATTCTTATACTGGATGCGGCTCTTGCCAAATGGGTCGCGGCCGGGTTGCGCCTGGAGGGCAGCACCCGCCAGTAAGCACACAAACAGCAAAAATAACCTTGTAAAAAAACGCATGCGCTTAGGGTTGTTGGTTTTGGTGTTTTATATAGTCGTAATATAACGAAAAATATCTCGAAATATGTATCTCAGGCATTAATTCTGTTTGTCCGGCTAAGGCATCAGCAAAGTGCTCAGACAGGTAAGGAGCCATTAATACACCTTTAGAACCCATCCCGTTAAATACACTCAATTGCATGTACTCAGGGTGCGTGCCAACCAACGGCCTACGGTCGCGCACAGCAGGACGAATACCTGCCCAATGCCCTGTTATTTTAAATGCCTGTGGTAAAATCTGCCGGAACCGCTCGCTTAGTTCTTCTGCTCCCTGCGGTGTGGCTTCCTCATCAGGATTTCGCCAGTCGTAAGTAGCGCCGATTATAAAGCGACCCTCTCCTTCCGGAACAACGTAAACCGCTTTGTTATAGATGCATTCCGGGCTTAAATTCTGCTCCGTCTGTACTTCCAGCACTTCGCCTTTAGTTGGCTGGATAGGCAGCCACGCAAAGTATGGGTTATTAATTACTTGGTAGCCTTCACAAAAAACAAGGTGTTTTGCTTCAATATCTTTATACTTTACTCCCCCCTCCGTCAGTTGCAGTTGGCTTATGTCAAACCGCTCCGGCATTAGTAAGTTTTGCTGCAGCAGGTCTTCAGTCAGCAGATCAAGCATTCCATACACATGCAGAAATCCACCCCTTTCTATCATAATTCCACCAAACGGATCATCTACGTCAGGCTGATTTATACTTTGTGTATAGGTTGCAGAAATATACTCACTCCAGTTACCACCTGCGCTTTTGGCCATCCAGGTATTCTGTTCTTCTATCGATGAAAATATCTTATAGATAAGTTTATGAAAGTATAGTTGCTTGCCGTAACGCACTTCTAAAGTATCGTAAAAAGCATCGGCAGCAGGTATAAATGTATCTACAAGCCACGATTTGGCGAAGCGCTTACCGGCAACCGGGTTCAGTAAACCGGCAGCTACCCGCGAAGCCGAGTTTTCTTTTGGCTCATCAATTACCAATACTTTATTACCGCGGCTGCGCAGTGTTTCTGCTAAAATGGCACCTGCCAGACCGTGGCCCACAACTATAAAATCGTAAATCATGCGGGCAATTTACGAGATGTAGCCGTTTAATTTGTAACTTAGAACCCGATTTTATAGGCTCCGGCCAACGTTATACTATGAAAATAACACGCTTTACGTTTAACCCCTTTGCCGAGAACACTTACCTGCTGCACGACGACACGAACGAGTGTATAGTAATAGACCCGGGCTGCTCTGATAAAAGGGAAAATGAAAAACTGCAGCAGTACATTACCGATAATAACCTGAAAGTGGTACGCCTGCTTAACACGCACTGCCACATAGACCATGTGCTGGGCAATAAGTTTGTAGCCGATACTTATAGCGTAGGGCTGGAGATACACGAAAAAGACCTGGAAACATTGCGTGCCATACCTGTTTACGCACCAGTTTATGGCATTACTGGCTACGAAGAGCAACTGCCAGCCTTTTACCTGCAGGATGGTGAGCAGGTTAAATTTGGGAACACTACACTGGATATCATTTTTGCACCAGGCCATGCCCCGGGCCATGTGGTGTTCTATAACAAAGAAGACAAAACGTTGATAGCTGGTGATGTGCTGTTTCAGGAAAGTATAGGCCGAACCGATTTACCTGGCGGAGATTATGATACCCTGATTTCAAGTATAAAAACCAAACTTTTTACCTTGCCGGATGAGGTTACTGTTTACCCAGGCCATGGGCCAGAAACAACCATCGGGCATGAGAAAAAATACAACCCATTTTTGCATTAACACCCACTGCCTTTCTTACCCTCTGCATGAAGAAACACATTCCTAACTTTATAACCTGCCTTAACCTGTTTTCGGGTTGCGTGGCGCTATACTTTATTTTCCAGAACGAGCTGGTGTACGCTTCTTACCTGGTTGGTCTGGCTGCTGTTTTCGACTTTCTGGATGGCATGGTGGCCCGAGTATTGGGTGCCTACTCTGAAATTGGCAAGCAACTGGATTCGCTGGCCGATGTAATCTCGTTTGGAGTAGTGCCCGGTGCCATGATGTTTATGATGTTGAAGCGTGCTGAGGGCGATCTTTTTCTACCGGAAACTATACTTCCGTTTGCTGGCTTTATCATCACCGTTTTCTCAGCATTGCGTTTAGCTAAGTTTAATATTGATACTCGCCAGACTACTTCATTTATAGGATTGCCAACGCCGGCCTGCGCCATTTTTGTGGCATCATTACCACTTATACTTGCCAGCGGCGAGCTTATGCATTTTGCCATTATCCTGAACAAACTGGTACTACTGGCAACTACACTTATACTTTCATTTTTACTGGTGGCTGAGTTACCTTTGTTTGCACTTAAGTTCACAAATCTTAGCTGGGCCGATAATTCTGTAAGGTTTATTTTCGTGGGGCTTTCGGTTATTTTACTGGCTCTTCTTAACTTCGCAGCTATACCACTTATCATAGTGTTATACATAGTGTTATCCATTTTCAAAAAACAAACCGCGTAACCATGAAATTCGTTGCCGAAATAAATGTAATGCCACGCCCTGAGTTGTTAGACCCGCAAGGTAAAGCTGTGCTGCTTGGCCTGGAGCACCTTGGTCTGGACCAGGTAGGAGATGTACGAGTTGGAAAGCATATTACCCTGAACCTGGAAGCTGAAAATGAAACCATAGCCCGTGAGAAAGTGGAGAAAGCCTGCAGCAAGCTACTGGCTAACCTGATCATGGAGTCGTACGAATACGACTTAAAGCAAGTATAAAATATTGGGGCACAATAAGCTGCCTTTATTTGTGTTATAATTTTAGGTGATGCCTTCCTGTTACAGGTAGGCATTATCTGCTTATTTAGTTCTGTGCTTTGCCTATGCAGTCACCTTTACAATTCCTGGTATGCATGCTGCTTTTTTTAAGCTTTATGGCTGGCACAGCTGTAGCCCAACACAAGGCTGCGGAAGCAATTATACTTACCTGGGATGTACAGGACGCCGTTTTTCCTACTCAAGGGCACGAAGCAAAAATCCCATCTTTTAAAGGCGCAAGTATAGATCTGCTGCAACGCCTGCCCTTTTATCGCCTGTCAATCCCTAACACGCACATCAGTAATTTTAAAGTAACAGATGCTGTATATGCTCCTTTCACATCTAAAGAACAGCAGCAGTACAAAGGCAATAGCTTTGATACCGCACCTAAAGTAAATGTTTTACAAGCCCGGCAGAATAAACAGCCAGTAAGTATCATCAACATTCTACCCATTCGGCTAAACCCGCAAACCAATCAACTTGAAAAACTTACCCGCTTCAGCTATTCGTATACTTCTGGATCTATTGCCACACAAAGTATAAACCGCACAACCAACAGCACCTTTACAAATAACTCTATTCTTAGTGGAGGTGAGTGGTATAAGCTGGCTGTAACGCAAACAGGCATCCATAAAATAGATAAGGCTACTTTACAGGCACTTGGCATCAATATCCAGAACCTCGATCCTAAATCGATACAACTTTTTGGAAATGGCGCCGGTATGCTGCCACAGCCTAACAATGCCCCTGTTCCGGACGATCTGCAGGAAAACGCTATAGTTGTGAGGGGTGAGCAGGACGGGCAGTTTAACGACAACGACTATATTCTTTTCTACGGGCAGGGGCCCCATACCTGGAACTATAACCAACAGCAGGATAAATTTGAACACACCTATAACGTTTACTCCGATACCACATTTTATTTTCTGCGGGTAGGTTATACTTCAGGGGCACGGGTGCAAAGCCACAATCAGGCCTCTGGGGCAACACAAACCATAAACACATTTAATGAACGGGTATTTTATGAGCGGGACCTAATGAACGCTGTGCACTCAGGCCGTGAATGGTATGGGGAAGAGTTCAGCACTTTTACGCCTTCCCGTGACATTACTTTGCCCGTTGCAGGGATAGTACCAAATGCTGATTTCAAGCTTAGTGCAACTGTAATGGGTAACTCTTCTACAGATTGTTCTTTCAGTTTTAAAATAGGTAACCAGGCTTTAGGAAGTATAGCCATAGCAGGACGTGGAACTTACAATTACCACCCGCAAGGTATAAATGGCAGCAAAACTTTTACACTGAACCAACGGCAAATAGAAGGTAGCGAAGTAAAGACAAGTATAACTTTCAATATGCCTTCTGATGCTACCGCTACCGGTTACCTGAATTTCCTGGAGCTAAATTATCAGCGTGAGCTTAAACTTTATAACGACCAGACCAACTTCCGGGCAACAGCAAGTATAACCCATGCCGTTAGTAACTATAGCATAGCCGATGCACCGGCCACTGCTTTGGTTTGGGATGTTACCAACCCACTCAGGCCACAACAGCAACAAACAAACTATAACAGTAGCCTACAGTTTTCAGCCTCGTCTGATATTCTCCGCGAGTATGTAGTTTTTAACGAAAGTACAATCAATTTAAAGCCTGTAAGTAAAGGAAAAGTTGCTAACCAAAACCTGCACGCCCTTAACCTGAACGGTGATATTGACCATGTAATTGTTACACACCCATCGTTGCTGCAACAGGCAAACCGGCTGGCTGAGCATCGTAATAGCACCAGTAACCTTAAAAGTATAGTTGTTACCACTACTCAAGTTTATAATGAGTTCTCTTCAGGGGCACAGGACGTAACTGCTATCCGGAACTTTATGCGCATGCTTTACAGCCGAAGCAACAAACCAGCTGGCGAACTGATGTATCTGCTGCTGTTTGGAGATGCATCTTACGACTATAAAAACCGAATTACAGCTAACACCAACCTGGTACCCGTGTACCAGTCACGACAGTCATTACACCCTATTGCCAGTTACTCTTCCGAAGATTATTATGGTTTTCTGGATGATGAAGAAGGTGAGTGGGAAGAAAATAATTTAGGCGATTATTTATTAGATATTGGTATCGGGCGATTACCCGCTAAGAATGCCCAGGAAGCAGCTACCATGGTAGATAAAATAATAGCCTATGAGAGCAGCACCCACCTGGGCAAATGGCGCAGCCAGATAACACTTGTATCAGATGACGGTGATTTTAACGAACACCAGAACGATGCAGAATTTTTAGCTGATTACCTGGAAATCAAGGCTCCAGATTATACTTCTAAAAAATTGTATGTTGATCTTTTCCGTCAGGAAGCAGTAGCCAATGGCCAACGCTCACCGGAACTGAATGAGGAACTCAACAGAACAGTAGAGAAAGGAACATTACTGGTAAACTATACCGGCCACGGAAACGAAATAAGCTGGACAGCGGAACAGGTGCTTACCATAGCGCAGATAAACAACTGGCAAAACCCGAACAACCTGACCTTTATGCTTACTGCTTCCTGCGAGTTTGGTCGCTACGATGATCCTGCACAGGTTTCTGCTGCCGAGATAGCTATGATGCGTGAGCAAGGCGGAGCTATAGGCTTAATAACAACAACAAGACCCGTTTACTCAAATGGAAACCGGGTATTAAATCGTAACTTTTTTGAAAGTGCATTTACATCAGCTGCAGGTACAGCAACGCGGCTAGGCGATATTGTTCTACAAACAAAGAATAACAGCATTACCGATAATATAAGCGGCTCCAGAGGTGTAAACAATCGGAACTTTACATTGCTCTGCGACCCTGCTGTACAGTTTGCTGCTCCCGAATTACGCGCTGAGATTACACATATAAATGGGCAGGAAGTAACCAGCGATACCCTAAGTGCATTAGGCAAAGTAACCATGCAGGGCAGGATCAAAAGCGACAATGGTGCTGTTGCCACTAACTATAACGGCCTTCTCCGCATCACTATTTATGAGAAGCAGACCACGCAAAACACACTTGGCGACGAAGACTCTCCTGTGGTAGCTATAAAACAACGCCAGAACGTGTTGTATGAAGGTTCTGCCACTATAACGAATGGTTTGTTTACAGTTTCGTTTGTAGTGCCAAAAGATATAGCTTACCAATATGGGGCAGGTAAAATTACCATGTATGCCAGCAACACTACACAGGATGCTCTCGGATCTAATACCTCTGTAATTGTAGGTGGCACAGCTCGCAACATTGCCATGGATAACACCCCGCCTACTATAAACTTATACTTAGAAGATGAGTCTTTTGTGTTTGGTGGAAGTACAGGCCAAAACCCATCTATACTTGTTAAGCTGTTTGATGAAAATGGAATTAATACTGCCGGTTTGGGTATAGGCCATGAACTTATAGCTATACTTGATGGCAAAGAAGACAATCCGATTGTACTTAACGAGTACTATACATCTGATAAAGATACCTACCAAAGTGGCCATATTACGTATCCTCTCAAGGATCTGTCACCGGGGCCCCACTCTCTTCGTTTTAAAGCATGGGACACACACAACAATGCCTCCGAAGAATACATAGAGTTTTTTGTATCTAATGATGAAGTATTTTCGTTAGAGCATGTGCTTAACTATCCGAACCCATTTTCAACAAAAACCACGTTTCATTTTGACCATAACAGAGCCGGAGAAGACCTTGATATACAGATACAGATCTACACTATATCCGGGAAGCTCATTAAAACATTAGAGACAGTAGCGCATGCCGCGACAACACATGTAGCAGCACTAACCTGGAATGGCAGGGATGAGTATAATGATTTGCTTGCTCGGGGCGTTTATGTTTATAAAGTCAATGTCCGGTCCCGCTTGGATGGCGCGAAAGTAACGAAATTTGAAAAACTTGTAATATTAAATTAGTAGAATCCTGTAATATCCCTATATTTGATTTAGCTATCAATACCCTATCTATGTACAGAAAAAGTATACTTTTCAAGGTTGCAGCTTTTGCGTTAGCCTTTATTGCGGCTCCTGCTGCCTATGCCCAGACAACTATCGGCCAGGAAGGACAGGTTTTAACCACCGCTGTTCCTGTTTTACTGGTAGCTCCGGATGCACGCTCAGCAGCTCTCGGCGAAGCCGGTGTAGCCTTAACCCCTGATGCAAACTCACCTTTCTGGAACCCTGCTAAATTAGGCTTCGCTCCAAACGACCTTAGCGTTAGCTTTTCTTATTCTCCCTGGCTACGTAACATCACTGATGACATGTCGCTGAACTATCTTTCAGGATATAAAAAGCTTACAGATAATTCGGCTTTATCCCTGTCTCTGATGTATTTTGATTTAGGAGAGATTCAGTTTATAGATGCACAGCAAAACCCAATTCAGGACTTCAATCCAAAAGAATATGCTATTTCTGTGGCATATGGACAGGCACTAAGCGAATACCTAAGTTTAGGTATAGCCGCGCGCTTTATACATTCTAATCTTGCCGGAGATGTAAATATAAGCAGCTCTTCCAATGCCGAAGCAGAACCAGGTAATACAGCATCTGTAGATGTTGGCATCTATTACAACCGTGATCTTAACGATAAGCTTAACCTTGGCTTGGGTGGTAATATTTCTAACATAGGTGGTAAAATAGCTTATTCAGAGACTACAGCTAAGAGCTTCCTTCCAACAAACCTTAAATTAGGTACAGCTCTGAAGTATAACCTTGATGCCTTTAACAGCCTTACCTTCTTATTAGATGCAAACAAGCTTTTGGTACCATCTCCTTCTGCTGATCCAGATCAGTCAGTTATTGAAGGTATCTTCTCTTCTTTCGGAGATGCTGAAGGTGGTGCAAGTGAAGAATTTAAAGAGATTAATTTTAACACTGGATTAGAATACTGGTATAATGATCTGTTTTCTGCCAGAGCCGGTTATTTCTACGAAAACGAAGAAAAAGGCGGACGCCAGTTTTTTTCAATGGGCTTAGGTCTGCGTTACCAGAAATTTGGAGTTGATGCAGCTTATCTTATCCCCAACGATCAAAATAATCCGTTAGCACAAACTATACGATTCAGTATTGCGTTGAATCTGGATTAAGAACAACTACTTAATAATGCTTGATAGAACTAAAGCACCAGAAATAAAAGAAATAGATGCAGTGTCACTTCAGGTGGCCGAAGTAACACACCTGTCAAACGGAGTAAGACTGCATATCATAAAAAGCGAAACCCAGCCTGTAATAAGGCTGGATTTTGTTTTTAAAGCGGGTAAGGTTTATGAGCAAAAGATCGGAGTTTCTGATCTTTCTGCTAAAATGCTGTTCGAAGGAACGACTAACTATACTGCACAGCAAATTGCGGAAAAAATAGCTTTTTATGGAGCGTCCTTCGATAACAATCATGGCTACGACAGAACAGAATATACTTTATATTGCCTTTCCAAGTATGTTCCAGAACTATTACCTGTTGTTATGGATGTACTACAGAACCCTGTCTTTCCGGCTGAAGAATTCAGTACTTTAAAGAAAAGGAATCAACAGAATCTGAAAATTCAGCGTCAAAAGAATAACTACCTGGCCACACACACATTTACAAAGTTAATATACGGTGAGAAGCATCCTTACATTTTTGGTTATGATGAAGGGGCACTGGATGCTATATCGCTGGAAGATGTGAATTCCTTTTACCAAAACAACTTCAGCTTAAACGGCTTAGAAATATTTGCTTGTGGAGCTGTAACAGAAGAAATGGAAGAGCTTTTAATTTCCGAACTATCTAAATTAAAAGCACCTTCAGATTCAAAAAGAGAATCAGACATAGCTACAGCTGTTACCAAAGGTTTTCATACAGCCATAGACGAAATGCCTGAAAGCTTACAATCATCTATCAGAACAGGCAAATCATTTCCACACATAACTCATCCTGACTTTCATAGACTGAAAGTATTGAACGAAATATTAGGAGGGTACTTCGGTTCGAGGTTAATGCGCAATATCAGAGAGGATAAAGGATATACCTATGGAGTCTACTCTACCATTTCACCTAAAGAGTATGACAGCCTTTTCTATATAGGTACAGATGTTAATTTTGAAGTAACAGATAATACTATAGCTGAAATAAATAAGGAGATAAAGCTGTTACAGGATGAGTTAGTATCTGAAGAAGAACTGAATACTGTACAAAGCTATATGATCGGAAAATTTCTGAATAACATAGCTACTATTTTCGAGCAGGCAGACAAGTATAAACGAATTATACTTTATAAACTACCAATGGAGTATTACTCAAATTACATCACAACAGTAAGGACAGTAACACCAGAGGAAGTACAGCAACTGGCACAGCAATATCTACAGTTAGAAGAATTCAAGACTGCTATAGCAGGAAAGAAAGCCTAATTAAAGATTTAGTAGATAACACTTACTTGTAACATTAAGTAAAAAATAACCATCCCCTTCATCCCAAGCCGGGGCTGTTTAGCTCACAGCCGCAGGCAGTTGTATAGCTGCTAATGCAAGGCTTGGTTCTGTCAAGGAGAGGCTTTGCTTAGACGGCAGAAGCGCCAGCCACTCGCTACCACTTTAGACTAAAGCCGGTAGCCCGGGAGCGGGCGTGGAGAGGGGCTTTAAACGCAAACACCCCGCTCTATTGCTAAAGCGGGGTGTTGCAAGATAGGGTTGGCGGCCACCTACTCTCCCGGGTGTGACCCCAGTACCATCGGCGC